>CAZZLP010000126.1:0-4606 GCA_964654705.1 uncultured Chitinophaga sp. | reverse complement strand
GAGTCAGCAAAAAAAATAACCCTACAAGTTTTATTCTTTTGGTAAGGATGCATGCTTTCATGGCACATCAATGAATTTGTGCACTTGCAGACTAAGTTGCCAGCGCGGGTCGTTCTTGATTTTTTCGATGAGCAACGGCAGCACTTTAGCGGCACGGTCCCACTCGGGTTGTAAGTATAATTTACAATGGGCGCTCACCTTTGCGGCATATTGATCGGCCCAATCCAAATCGCTGGGGTGATAGATGACCACCTTCAGCTCATTGGCCAATGGTAAGCAGGCGGGTAAGGGTGCTTTGAATTTTTTGGGAGACAAACAGATCCAGTCCCAATGCCCGCTAACGGGATGCGCTCCCGATGTCTCGAGATGGCAGCGCAATCCGGCCTTCCGAAGTTGCTTTGTGAGCGCGTCGAGCGAATGCATTAGGGGCTCGCCTCCGGTAATGACCACGATCTTGGCAGGTGTCGCACTCGCCGCCGCTGCCATTTGTGTAATGGATTGTCGGGGATGTTGGCCGGCATCCCAACTCTCTTTTACATCGCACCATACACAACCCACATCACAGCCCCCCAGTCTGATAAAGTAAGCGGCTTGTCCCTGGTAAAATCCCTCTCCCTGCAAGGTGTAGAATTGTTCCATGACCGGAAGCTGAGTAGTATCGGAAACGCTTGGCATGGTCCACTTATTTTTTGGAGCAGGAAAGAAATGTGTTTTTCATGAGCGCCGCAATAGTCATGGGGCCCACGCCACCGGGAACCGGTGTGATCCAACTGCATTTGGGGGCTACGCTCGCATAGTCGACATCGCCTAAAAGTCTGAATCCGTTCTTGCGGGATGCGTCTTCTACTCGGGTAATACCCACGTCGATTACGATGGCCCCTTCTTTGACCATATCTTGTTTTAGAAAAAGCGGTTGCCCTAGTGCGGCCACGATCAGGTCAGCTTGTTGGCAATGATGGGCTAGGTGCTTTGTCTTGGAGTGGCAAAGGGTAACCGTACAGTTGCCGGGATGGCTATTGGCACTTAGCAAAATGCTCATGGGGCGCCCCACGATATTACTTCTGCCAATAACCACAGCATGAAGCCCTGTGGTAGCTATTTTATAATGTTCGAGCAACAGCATAATGCCCAGCGGGGTAGCCGGTATAAAGGTTTCTTCGCCCTGTACCATCTTGCCCACGTTGACAGGATGAAATCCGTCTACGTCCTTACGCGGATCGATGGTATTGATTATCTCTTGCTCGGAAATATGGTTGGGTAAGGGCAGTTGCACCAGTATGCCGTCTATGTCGGGGTCTTCGTTCAGGGACCTAACGGTTTCGAGCAATTGGTGCTTGGTAACGCTTTCTTCGAGACGGATTAGCGTAGAGATAAAACCGGTCTGCTCGCAAGCCTTGACCTTCGCCGCCACATAGGTGGCGCTGGCTCCGTTATTGCCCACCAGCACAGCGGCCAGATGCGGAATTTTTTTGCCGTCGGCAGCACGCTCCGCCACCTGAAGTTTTAGTGCTTCTTTTATAACATCTGCGGCCAGCTTGCCATCCAAAATTTTCATGCTGCAAAGGTAACCCCAATTTTTGATGCCTTGCTTTTTGCGATCATCCGTGGTAAACTTATCGGATGCTATTTTTTCTTGCACCCAGGGTCTTTTATGGGCTGGCAGCCGCATGGGTACTTTTTGTAACGGCGCCAGTGGCCGGAAACACCCAACCTTTGTTCCATTCCCTGCAACACCATCAGGCGTTATCGGTCGTTCTGTCGACGGACGCCCCTCATCCGTTTTCGGTAGCGGTTAGTCCTGCTGCTATGGCCAATGAAAGATCGGTTCGATGGGCGCTGGGCGGTGAGCAACGTTTTTTAGCGCCGGGCTGGATGGAACTGTCGGCTGCTCTTACTGTCCCCGTCCCTGGCGGATCTTGGAGTCTTCTGGCCGCTCAAGAGGGATTGTCTTTTTCGGTCGATCAAATGACCCTTGTTACGCATGCCCGAAAAATTACACAAGGCATGTTACTCGGAGTCTCCGTGGGCGTGAATAGAAAAAAGGCTTCCCGCCAAAGCGCCGATATTTATCCGATAACTGCGCTGGGTATAACGATCCCCCTGGGAGATGCACTAAAGGCAGCTGTTGCTGTGACGCGCTTTTTTAATTCCGAAGCCAAAGCAAGAATCGGTACCGGGCAGACCTTTTTTCGTTGTATGCTGGGTTATGAACCCACCGAGAAGTTGATGCTGGTCTCGGCCGTTGGCAAAGAGAGCCACTGGCCTGCCTCCGGAACTTTTTGCGTACAGTATCGACCGGATCGAAACTTTGGTTTGAGTGCGGGGTTCTCAGGCTATCCTGCGGTGTATTGGTTCGGACTGACGCTGGGTATTGGCTCCAGAACCGCCCTTCAGCTTTACACAGGAGTTTATCCTTTGGTGGGGGTCAGCAATGGCATGAGTTTTTTTAATGCTCCTGCCAAAAAGTAAAAAAGGGACCATGAGAAAAAAAACAAAAGGGTGGCGTTTGCTCACCTGTGTCTTGGTTCTATTGGGTTTCTTCTCTGCTTTTTCGCAGCCGGTCTCACTTCGCACCGAGACGGTCGCTGAAAGTAATATAGCCTCGCAGTGGACCCTGGCCCCCGATGAGGATCTATTCGACGAATTGTCTCGCTTTTTGAAAAAGCCGTTGTTGCTAAACGAGGCAGATAAAGAACAATTGCAACAGTTGGTCTTGTTGTCGGACGTACTTGTCGATCGCCTTTTGGAGCATCGGAAACTGTTGGGTCCACTGCTTCATCTGAACGAATTGCAGACGATCGCGGGTTTTACACCCGAACTGATCCGACAGATAGAACCTTATGTTCGGGTAGCTGCTGTGGGAGCCTTTTCTGCAAATGATTTTTTTTCGTTTCGTGGCGTTCGTCAGGATCTCCTTTATCGGGTTACCGGACTTTTTCGAAGCGGTAACGCTCCTTCCAACCCCCACTGGGTCGGAAGCGAGCAGCGAATCTTAATTTGGCATCGGCTGCAGACAAAAACAATACAGTTAGGATGGTTGGCAGAGAAAGATCCCGGAGAGACCATACTACGCAAAGGAAGACCGGTGGTTGACCACGTGGGGTTTCATGTTTTTTGGCAGGGAAAAAAATTACTCCGCACGGTCGCATTGGGCGACTATACCGTTAACCTTGGGCAAGGATTACTGCATTGGCAATCGATGGCATTTGGCAAATCGGCCGCTATGAGTTGGATAAAGCGGCAAGGAGAGGTCATAAGACCTCACCGTGCCTCGGGAGAGGTAAATTTTCATAGGGGGATAGCTACTTGCCTTGCCTTGAGAAAAATGTCCTTGCATTTGTTTTTCTCTGCGCGTTCGCTGTCGGGTCGCTTGTTGTACGATTCGGCGAGTCGTCCATTTGCTTTAGGTTCGATTAACTCCAGCGGGTACCACCGGTCACCGCCCGAGTTAAGTGGAAGAAAAGTGGCAGGCCAATCCGTTGCAGGAGTAAGGCTCTCTACCCGGGTAGACCGTTTGCAACTATCTGTCAATGCGGTGGGCTATCGATTTTCGTTGCCGTTGGTCAGCAATAATGAGCCAAGAAATCTTTTTGACATACAGGGAAAAACTTGGTTCAATGGAAGTATAGATCTGTGTTATACGCGTAAGAACGTCCATGGTTTTGGCGAGTGGGCCATCGACGCCAGGGGTAAAGGGGCCGTTGTGGCAGGCGCTATGCTTACGCCTGCTGCCATGGTCGATCTTTTTTTGGTAGTTCGTAGCATCGCTGTAGGATACCGTTCGCTTTACTCCAATGCGTTTACCGAATCTTCGTCGGTAGAAAACGAACGGGGCGTCTATCTTGGCATTACTATTCGCCCCAATGCCCAACTTCGCTTAGATGCCTATGCCGATCATTTTGTATTTCCCTGGATCCGTTATCGCGCTGCTGCGCCCACCGCCGGGAGTGAATTTTTGGTGCAATTGTACTATCGTCCCGCAAAAAAAACGGAGTTGTTGTTTCGCTACCGCTCCGAAAGAAAATGGGAGGTCGGCTATTCCGATCAGGATGTTTCGCAGATCGCAGCCTTTGACAATAACACCAGATCGGGATGGAGAAGTCAGTTCTCTTACGACCTTACACCACGCGTGAGCGTTCGCACCAGGGTCGAATGGGTACGCCTGAGACCTGAGATAACCACGGCTTACCGGTCAGTCGGGTCCAAGCAGGAGCATGGTTTTCTATATTATGCAGAGCTGTTGTGTAATAGAGCCAGCCACCGTACGAATTTGGCCTTTCGGTATCAATTTTATGATACAAAAAGTTATCAATCAAGAATTTATGCGATGTCTCCCGATCTCAGGCCCGGATTTGGCATCGGGGCTTTTTACGGTAAGGGGTCCAAGCTCTGGATAAATGTCGATAAGTCTATGAAAAACAATATCTTGGTTAGTTTAAACGGCCAACTTGCTCTGACCGGCTCTTTAACTTTTTCACGGGAGCTAAGGCTTCAGATCCGTTTCAAGCTGGAGTAATTTGAAAGGGTCAAAAAAATTAAACCGATTTAACTCTATGTTAAAAAAAAGGTTATCTTGCCGCAGCTATTACAGACAGAGTTGTGTCTG
>CAZZLP010000125.1:0-4618 GCA_964654705.1 uncultured Chitinophaga sp. | reverse complement strand
TGTTGGGCGGGTTGTATACAAACGGGGTCACTGCCAAAACGCCCCGGATTACCCGGCATGGCATTGATAAAAGGGCGCAGTGTTACCGGATGAAGTACGTTAAACACCAGTCGGTTTCTGGCGCAGGCATACATGACCACATCCAGACCGTTCAGACCCAGATAAAAACCGGCAAGAGCAGAAGTGGCGGTAAAGAAAACCCCATTTCGAATATTGAGATGATTACTGCTATTGGTGTAATTCCATTGCCTCGATAGTGGGTCGATCTTAAGATCGGTAAGGGCAGATTCTAGGTGCTGATAAAAATGCGATTGGTTATATCCCGGTGCATGGTTGAGCGAGTACAGAAACGAAGAGCTGTTCCAATTGAAAGCCCCCGTAGTAACGACCGGCGCGACCCTCCAGTAATAGACCGTGTTATTGCGATAACTAACGACCGGTGTAAAACGCACGAGACCTCCTGGGGCCAGCATCGTTAGACTAATGCGTAGCGGAGAATTGAATAGCATGGTGGTATCCATCTCGAAGCGATAACTACGAACAGGGCTGTAGGGTTGAGCGGTAGAGGCGCTAAAAACGATCGAACTACTGCCTACAATAGCGTACGGCGCCGGTAGAACAGGGCGCAGCTCCTCGTCGAAAATGTAAAAAGACAAAGAAGCGCAATTGTTGGTCTCGACCAACTCCGCATACCGATTGTCGGGATCTATGCAGACCGTTAATTTATTGAGCCCCTTGTCGCGGCTGGCCACGATCGGCAATAGATACGACAGCGAATCAATGGCGTACAACCGGCTAAGCGTATCGTGCCTAACAATTGCCGTGGTGCCGTCCGGAAACGTGCGCTGCAACTGCACCACCACCGGCCCTGCGACAGCTCTGGCAACATTCTTTAGGAAAACCGACAAAGAAAAGCTGCCATCGGCCACCGAGACCAACGAGGACTTGACACGAAGTTGTTGTTCCTCTACCACAAAATCAGGACGAGGAGTACTTCCATAGAAGCGCAATGCAGGATCTCCGTTCAATGCGGTTTGCTCGCAATTTATACGAGCAAAAAAATCGCCGGGGCCGGCCATGGACATCGTACGAATCAACGACTCGTTGATGATATCCCCCACCGTGGCACCATACTTGGTATGAGACGCGGCCTTTAACATCTCTTGGTTTTGCCATTCAAGATAGCTCACCAACCCGAGGCTGGTCGATGCGATCGTGGCGATACCGCCCCGCTGCTCGGCCAGAACGAATTTTTCGGAGATGGTCTCTTTCTCGATCAGCCGTGTCGTATTAAAATTGAAAAGATTTCCTGCCCGACAGCCGAGCATGATGTAAAAAGGGTATTTTCCTTGGTTGTTGTATCCTTGCGGCTCGTCCAGATTATACTCAAGGGTATTGGCCGTAGAATGACCGAAATAGGTCATCATGCCGATGCCCTCCTCAAACAGGTCATACATTCGGGCTGCACTCAGTTGGGCCATGGGAACCGGACTCAGTTTACTAAAATCATGAACGACGGCGCCATAGAAAGTATCTTTTAATGTAGCAGCGAACCGATTCATCGAACTGGTTATGACATTACCCAGCATGTCATCACTTACTCCTACAATATGCACCACGTTCTTCGTCCAACCGCGTTGAGAGGCCGATAAGGTGGTATTATTCAAGACTGCCTCGGCCTGCACCACCTTGGTAAGATAAGCGGCTATTTCTTCTGCATTGATGACCGAAAGTCTGCCAATTGCTACGAGAGGCTGCATGGCTACACCCGGTTCAGTGGCCAGCAGTACATCAGAGGCCGGAGAACCAAAAGTGGGTATAAAAGAGAGCTTGGCCAAATCGGGATTGGCTTCGAAGGAGCGATCCGCGGTGTATACCATGCCTTTGCCAATCAGAAAGACCGAACGAAGCGGCTGAGAGAACCTGGCTCTGGCAAAACGAATAAAGTTACGAACAGACTCGGGGTGACGCTTGATACCATAGGCAAATTGATCTTCGAGCTGGTCAATGAAATAAAGTTGAGAGCGATAAGAACCACCGGCCACTGAAGATCTGAATTGCTTGTACTGCTCCAGCACCGAAACCCCTGCAGCCGTTCTTTCGAGGGCAGGATGAGAGATGATCAGGTAATCCCCTTGACGGGATGGCTGCGCGTAATCGATGAATTGCCGCTGCGAAAATTGGGTGACCAACTGAAAGGCATCGGCTCGGCTCAGCAATAATTTTCTCTCTTGAGAACCGGGTTGCAATAAGACAAGAATCCGCCCTTCGCTGCTTAGCTGGGTCTGGTATCGTTGCCCGTTGGTCAGATCGTATAAAACGGGAGCGGTTCCATTATGCGCTACACCCTCGATCTCGAGATATTGAGTCGTATCAGAGGCGGGTAAACAAAATAAGAACCGATCGGCACCGCCAAAGTGAAAACGACGCGGATACGTCAGTTCGATCTTGGCGAGTACCATCCTATCGGTCGAAACTGTTTGTTGATTGGACACCGAAACCGTCAGTGCATCGGATGCGATGGAAGCAGCATCGAGGGTCCAATTCCATTTGGCATAGGCAAATTGAGAGAGGGAATGCCGTTGCACCAGGTTACCGTCGGCCCGCACCTCTACCGAACGGTTATTGGGAGCGTTGCCGGCTGCATGCACCACCAGGGTGGGTAAGGGAGCCCCCAACCCGGTGTAGGCAAATAGCTGATGGTACTGCGCTGCTCTGGTCTGTCCACCTGACAGATCATTCGAGGTCCAACCCTCTCCCTGATCGAAGGCAGAGGAGTAGAGATAGCTACCCGCCAGTTGCGCAAATCCCTCATTGATCCTTTCGCGGTAGTAACTGCCCGTTTTATAGATAAAAAAAGGGAGTGGTGTAAGCCCGGACGAAATGACATTGAGGGTCGGTAGCAACCGTTGTGGTGTAGCCGCAGGATCGACGGTAAGAAAAAAACTGGCCGAATCGGTAAACAAACTCCAGGCATCATTCAATTGATGATCGGTCACACGGTATAAACGCTGATCGGTTGTGCCATCATTGGCCTCAGCCCAAAACTCCAAAAACCCGTTAGCAACAAGAGGCCCCGTAGCCTGCGAAGTATAGAGGGGAACTTGTTGGCCATTGCGCCATAAGATAAACTGATCAGCAGGAACTTGTCCCCACCCCATGGCGGCCAAAGAGGATTGACTGATTCTATACCACCCGGTTTGAGCGATCTTGAACTTTTGATAGGTAAGCGCGTACTTGATCCATTCGTTTTGAAAAGGCTGTGCGTGGGCTGCCCCATTGAGTTCAATCAGCAGCGTAAAAAACAAACAGGGGACTATTCGGAGAAAACGCATAGGTCGAGCGTAAAGTTATTATTCGATGTGGCGTTTGTAAAGGGGGTATAGTACATTTGCGTAAAGAATAGACTAATGCACTTGCTCGATGAACTCAGCTGGAGGGGAATGATCCACGATATAATGCCGGGTACCCGCGAGCAATTAGACCGTGAGATGACCATCGGGTATATCGGCTTTGATCCAACGGCCGACAGCTTGCACATTGGTAGTTTAGTGCCTATCCTATTGCTGGTGCATTTGCAACGTGCCGGCCATAAACCCATCGCATTGGTGGGTGGAGCCACCGGTATGGTCGGTGACCCCAGCGGAAAAAACGAAGAAAGAAACCTGCTCACAGAGGATATTTTACTTCGTAACGCTGCCGGTGTAAAAGCACAGCTGGAGCGTTTCTTGAACTTTGATGCGGCGCTGCCCAATGCCGCCGAACTGGTCAACAATTATGACTGGTTCAAGACTATTTCATTCATCGATTTTTTACGCGATACCGGAAAGCATATTACCGTCAATTACATGATGGCTAAAGACAGCGTTAAAAAAAGGATCGAAGCAGAGACCGGCATCAGCTACACCGAATTCGCTTATCAATTGATGCAGGGCTATGATTTTTATTGGCTCTATCAACATAAACAATGTAAACTGCAAATGGGAGGCAGCGACCAGTGGGGCAATATGACTACCGGCACCGAACTGATTAGAAGAAAATGCGGGGGCGAGGCCTTTGTTTTTACTAATCCCCTGATCACAAAAGCCGATGGCGGAAAATTCGGAAAGACCGAGGCCGGCAACATCTGGCTGGATCCTACCAAGACTACACCTTATCAGTTTTACCAGTTCTGGCTCAATGCCAGTGACGAGGATGCCAAAAAATGGATCAGTATTTTTACTTTTTTACCAAAGAGCGAGATCGATGCGTTGTTGGAGCGGCATGGCCAGGATGCGGCCGCGAGGGGGCTTCAAAAGAAATTGGCAGAAGAGGTAACGCGCTTTGTGCACGGACAAGAAGAGTTAGAAAAGGCGATCGCCACCACCGAGAAACTTTTTCTGAATCAGCAGGCACCTGCCGAATCGCTCAGCGAGCAAGACCTGGCCTCGATGGAGGGTGTGGTTCATATTCGGTTTGCCCTGGCCGAGCTGCAAAAAGGCATTGATGCGGTTAGCTTTTTGGCGCAGACCGGGATTTTGCCGAGCAAGGGCGAGGCTCGCAAACTGATACAGGGGGGCGGCATTAGCATCAACAGAAAAAAAGTGGAGAGCCTCGAATATTCGATAGACCCCTCTTT
>CAZZLP010000124.1:0-4633 GCA_964654705.1 uncultured Chitinophaga sp. | reverse complement strand
AACTATCAATCCGGCAACGGCCCTTACGCTTCAGCCCATTTCGCAGACCATCTGTTCCGGTACGGGTACGACGCTAAGTGTAACAGCTTCTGGCAACACGCTTCGCTACCAATGGCAACTCAATACTGGAGCCGGATTTGTCGAACTTTCTAACGGAACAAACTACAGCGGTGTCGCTACCGGCAGCCTTTCGATTATCAATAGCATGATCTCTTTTTCTGGTTATCAATATCGCTGTGTGGTAACCGGAAACTGCGGGGCTGCTGTTGCATCATCCATTGCCACGCTTACTGTTCATGCTCCTGCCACTATTACCCGCTCGCCACAGCAGGCAGAAGTTTGTGCCGGTTCGGCGGTAAGCTTTGGTATTGCGGCCAGCAGTGTTGCGCCCATCGTGTACCAATGGCAAGTCAGCGCTAATGGCGCAACGACCTGGACCGATATTACTGGGGCAAATGCCTTTTCGTTGTCGCTGCCCACTACGACCGTTGCCATGCACAATACCCGGTACCGCTGCCTGGTATCGAATACCACCTGCACAAACGCTACTTCATCCTCCCCTACCTTGCTAAGCGTACGTGCCATCCCTACAGTGGGCTTGAGTGCGCAACCTTTAACGTCGCTGCTACCCGGGCAAAGTGCCACCTTAACGGCAACCCCTTCTTCGTCTACGGGTGGCGTGATTACTACCCAATGGAGCATAAACGGTCAACCCAGTGCCATCGTCTCAGGAAATACATTTGTCGCAACGGTGGCTAATATTGGGGCTTACCAGGTTTCGATAGCCGAGACCTGGCCCAGCACGTTGGTGTGCAGCGGTACTTCTGCCATCGTCAATCTGGTAGCCACTGCCTCTGATAAACTTTTCATGTATCCCTCTCCCAACAACGGCTCCTTTATCTTGTCGTATTACAATGGGCAAAGCAGTTCGACCAGTCGTCAGATAACTATTTATGATACAAAGGGCGCAATGGTCTACCAACAAAAATTTGCAGTGGCCGGCGCCTATACCCTTCTTCCTAT
The DNA here is from genome assembly GCA_964654705.1 of uncultured Chitinophaga sp. Taxonomy (GTDB): domain Bacteria; phylum Bacteroidota; class Bacteroidia; order Chitinophagales; family Chitinophagaceae; genus JJ008. The sequence continues at coordinate 3,610 of CAZZLP010000124.1, read as the reverse complement.
TGAAATACCGGCTGCCTCGGCTGGCATTTACCTGGTGGTGCTGGGAGATGCTGCAGGCAATAAGTTGATTACCGGAAAAGTGGTGGTGCGATAATTCGAGTACCGAATGAAAAACAGAAAAACGATCTTTCTGCTACTTTTTGTGCTGGGTGGTTTTGTTTCCATGTCCCAACCTTTTATCAGTGAGGTTAGGCAATTTAGTAGGGCCGATTCGCTACAACCACCGCCTGTCCATCCCATTTTACTAATAGGAAGTTCCTCTTTTACCTATTGGAAAGATGTTCAAGCCTATTTTCCGGGTCATACCATCTTGAACAGGGCCTTTGGCGGATCTTCGCTTACGCATCTGATACAGTACGCCGATGAAGTGATCTTTCGTTATCAACCTAAGCAAATTGTGATCTACTGCGGCGAAAACGACCTGGCCGGAAGTGACCTGGTGACGGCAGACACCGTGGTAAAACGATTGAAGATACTGGTAGGCCTGATTAGAGAAAAGTTGCCACAAGTACCGCTCGTTTATCTATCGATGAAGCCCAGCCCCAGCAGAAGAAAATACTTGCCCGCCATACAAGAGGGAAACCAAAAGATCAAATTGCTACTGGCCCAATACCCTAATACCGCTTTTTTAGATGTCTACTCGGCCATGCTTACCCCCGAAGGAACCATTCGTAGCGAGATCTTTACGGCCGATAGCTTACACATGAATAAAAAGGGATACGCTCTATGGCAACCGCTCCTTGAACCGCTCCTCCATGAGTGAGCGGTCGAAAAGCGATTCGTGATTCGATAGAAATACCGTGGCTACCCCATTACCGATAAAGTTTGTGATGGCCCGAGCCTCTGACATAAATCGATCGACCCCCAACAGTAAAGCCAGCCCTTGCACCGGTATTACTTTGACCGCGGCCAGCGTAGATGCTAAAATAATAAAACCACTTCCGGTAACGCCGGCGGCTCCTTTTGAAGTTACCATCAGTACCCCGATGATCGTTAAGATCTGTTCCCAGCTAAGATGCACGTTAAATACTTGCGCTAAAAATATGATCGCCATCGAAAGATAAATAGAGGTGCCATCCAAATTAAAGGAATAACCGGTGGGCACCACAAGACCGACGACCGAACGATGACAACCCATGTTCTCTAGCTTGGTCATCAAGGCCGGTAAGGCTGCCTCGGAGGAGGAGGTTCCCAAAACGATCAATAATTCGTTGCGCAGGTAATGAAGAAATTTCCAGATACTGATGTTATAATAGCGCAAAACAGCCCCGAGTACAAAAATGACAAAAACAAACATGGTTATATAAACGCAAAGCATCAACTTTCCTAACGGCAAAAGGGCTGCAAGCCCATATTTACCAATGGTAAAAGCCATTCCTCCAAAGGCACCGATAGGAGAGAGTTTCATGACCCAGCCCAGTATCATAAAAAGATATCTCGCCACCCATTGAACCTTTGTGAGAAGAGCGGCCTTATGAGCCGATCGGCTCAGCAAGACACCAGCCAAAATGGAGAGCAATAAAAATTGGATCGTGCTGTTCTCTCGAAAAAAAGCCATCAGAGAGATCGCGTCGTTATTTCGATACTTCGATACATCGGCAAGTTGAACCCCGGCGGTATCGATACCCGATCCCGGCTTTACCACATAGGCAACGGCAATACCAATGACGAGTGCCAAGGTGGTGACCACCTCGAAATAGAGTAAGGCCTTACCTCCGATCCTGCCTACTTTTTTCATGCTCTCCATACCGCAAATACCGGTAATGATCGTAACCACTATAATGGGGTTGATAAAAAGTTTAACCACATCAATGAAGTATTTGCCCAGCGGCTGCATGGCAATGGCGGTGGTCGGTGAAAAATGCCCCACTAAAATACCCGCCGTGATGGCCAATAAGACCCAAAATGTGAGGTTTTTTGCAATTTTTTTCAAGTGCAAGACAGTTGGCGTGTTGCGGCAATATTGCCGGCTGTAAAATAGAAGAATTTTGGTCAACTCCTGGTATTTGTTTCTTAGGGAACGTAAATTTATACCCTATGACCAGACCCGCCCCCGAAGAGTACGATGCTTTCTATAGCCACTATATTGCATTGGCCGCAGGCCAACGGGCCACTGCACTCCCCTTGCACTATGGAAGTGCGATAGCGAGCTTCTTTAATTCCTTGCCGGAAAATAAGGCAACCTATACTTACGCAACAGGCAAGTGGACCCTTCAACAGGTATTACAGCATTTGATCGATGTGGAGCGCGTCTTTATATATCGACTGCTGTGGATCGTACGGGGCGATCCGCAATCCCTACCGGGCTTTGACGAAAATAGTTTTGCTGAAAAAGCCACCGTAGCGCACCGAAGCCTTCAAGACCTTACCGAAGAATGGTTGTCGTTACGCTCGAGCTCCGATCGGTTCGTGGCTTCGCTAACCGCTGCCGAGCTAGGTCAACAAGGAACGGCCAATGGATCGAAGATCAGTGCCAATGCACTTTGCTTTATCATCTATGGTCACGTATTGCATCATATGCAGGTCATAAAAGACCGCTATTTGCCCTAGCGGCCCTACCGAAACTGCCAAGACTATTTTATTAACTGCTCTTGGTTTTCGAACTGCTGGTGAATGAACAGCACCAATAATCCAAAAAGTACAGCACCTACGATCAACAAGTTGTTCAAAATACCCGATACGGAAAAGGATATCTTAAGCAAGATCGTAGACAGAACAAAACCCGAGTTACGGATAATGGTGTGAAACCGATCGGAATGAAAAAAAGAGGCCAGTAATATCAACACATCGACCACAATCAGGATCGTAAAGAACTCATCGAAGAAAATATTATTGAGGTTCGACACTGCCGAAATGCCGGAGACCTGGTCGCTCAATAACAAAAGTACCCAATGGGTGAAAGAATAAGCTGCCAGAACGACCAGTACGGGGACCAGCACCAAAGCAATACATTTTTTTAAGAAAACGAACTGTGAAAGCTGCTCAGGGACACGGGCAAAATCTTCGCTTCCCGGATGAGAGGAACGGCGCAATATCTTATGGTAAAAAAGAAAGATCAAGAAGAAAAGAATCAAAGACGTCAACACATCGTAGGTGAACTGGAGATCATTTTTATTTTGAAACCACCCAGCATACAACTCAAGACTGCCCAAGTCTTTAAATATTCTGCGGATGACAATCAGCGTAATGATCTCGTACTGTTTGCCGATATAAAAGGAAGTAGACTTTGGTAAATAAAAAAGCAAGAGATAAACTTCGTAGACAAGAATGAAAGAGAAAGGGGTATAGATCGCGGAGACCGGATTATTCAAGAACCTCGATTCCGTAACCAGTAACCCCTGGTTAGCCAACACAATCAGCCCTAAGTGAATGAGGTAGCTGGCGATGGCAAAGCCGAGCACAAAGCGTTCGCTCCTCCGTTTTGAAGTCGCTGAGAGCAACAAGTGTTGGCCCCTCTCTACCGCTTTTTGAAGTGTTATTGTCACTGCTAGATGGTGGCTGGTTGGACTGGCCTTAGTAAGGTAACTCATTTAATCGATAAACTCTCTTACCCTGGAGAAGCTTTTAGCAAAATAAAGTGAGACCACACTTTACATTTTGAAAATTAACT
>CAZZLP010000123.1:0-4669 GCA_964654705.1 uncultured Chitinophaga sp. | reverse complement strand
AAGATCTTAACAATCCATTGCTCCCTTATCTCGGTTAGTCGTTGCAAATGCTGTATTTTTGAAAAGGACGCTATTGTATGAAAACAAAATTTATTCTTGTCGGTTCGATCATATTGTTGGCGATCGCCTGCAACAAAGATAAGTTTACCAGCGAACCTCAGGTACAGGTTACCTCCATTCAACCTTCGGTGGTGGTCAGTGGCAATGTGATCAAATTGCTGGCCAATTATACCGATCAGGAGGGCGATATTGATTCTATTTACATCGTGTACAAATGGTTCAATGCCGCAGGCAGCACGCGCGCCGACACGTTACAACGTTATCCCATTACCCGGTTGGGATTGCCCGCTGCCCTTCGCAAAGCCGAGATTCAACTGGAGTTCGAATACAACACCTACAACAAGCCCGGTCTTGTTACGTTACCGGGTGTGCTGCGCGATACCACGGCCTGTTTTGGGCTGGTCCTGATCGATAAGACACGCAAGCGCAGTAATTACAGTGAATCTGCACGCATCCGTTTAAGACGTCCCTGATCGATTGGCCCCTAACCTTTTCAATTATGCCCAAGACTACCAAAAAGACCTCGAACAACGCTATTCTTACCAGCGATTCGTTTCAGTTTTTTAAAGGCTACATCAACAACGCCTCTCCGGTGGGCTTTGAGACCTGGGGGCAAAAACTCTGGCTCGATTACCTGAAGCCCCATGTAGATACGCATTTTGTAGATCCCTACGGAACAGCGGTGGGCGTGGTCAATCCCACGCATCCCTTTAAGGTGGTCATTGAGGCCCATGCCGACGAGATCAGTTGGTTTGTCAATTACATTACGGCCGATGGGTTGCTGTATTTAAAACGAAATGGCGGGGTAGATCATCAAACGGCTCCGGCTTCTCGCGTGCTTATCCACGGCAAAAAGGGGCCTGTTAAAGCGGTCTTTGGATGGCCGGCCATCCATACAAGATTGGGGGCGCCCGAGCAAAAAGAGCCGACCCCCCGCACCGATAATCTCTGGCTCGATTGCGGAGCCCGCTCTAAAAAAGAAGTTCAGCAGCTGGGCATACATATTGGCGCGGTGGTCACTTATCAAGATGGTTTCGATGAGCTGGCCAACGGTAATTACATTGGTCGCGCCTTTGACAATCGTATCGGGGGCTTTATGATCGCCGAGGTAGCAAGGCTTCTTAGACAAAACAAGAAGAAACTTCCCTATGGTCTCTATGTGGTCAATGCGGTGCAAGAAGAGATCGGGCTGCGCGGTGCAGAGATGATCGCTCGTCGCATAAAACCCAATATTGCCATTGTAACCGATGTAACGCACGATACCAGTACCCCGCTCATCAATAAAAATATAGAGGGTGATGTAGCAACCGGCAAAGGACCTTCGCTCTCGTACGCCCCCGCGGTACACAATAAATTACTGGCCTTGGTAGAGAAGGTCGCCGAGCAAAAAAAGATCTCCATTCAGTGGCGAGCCCTAAGTCGCAGCACGGGTACTGATACGGATTCGTTTGCTTATTCTAACGACGGATGCCCTTCGGTGCTTATCTCCATACCGCTTCGCTATATGCATACTACGGTAGAGATGCTGCACCGCGATGATATCGAAAGTACCATTCGTCTAATGTACGAGACACTGCTACAGCTAAGCCCTAAGACGAACCTGAGTTATCTCTGATCTACTTGCGGGCGATACAGTAACTTTGCGCCGGTGGATATCAATTGTACCCAACAAGAAAAAGCCCTGTTGCAAGAAGTGGCTGCTGCGGCCCAAACGCTGAAGAGGGAAACCTATTTGGTAGGGGGGTTTGTACGCGATAAATTATTGGGTCGACCCACCACCGATATCGATTTTGTGTGCGTGGGCGATGCGCTCGAACTGGCTGCTGCGGTGGCGACTCGTTTTCGTCCGGCTCCCGCTGTCGATTTTTTTAAAACCTTTGGAACGGCACATTTCTTGCTGCGCTCGGGAGTAGCCGGTCTTCCGCCTTACGATCTGGAGTTTGTGGGGGCCCGCAAAGAAAGTTATCAACCTGCTTCTCGTAAACCCAGCGTAACGCCGGGCACGATCAGCGACGATCAGTTGCGTCGCGATTTTACCATCAATGCACTGGCTATTAGTCTTAATCAAAACGATTACGGCACACTCATCGATCCCTTTGGAGGTATTGGCGATCTGGATAAAGGCATTATTCGTACCCCGCTTTCTCCCGATACGACGTTTAGTGACGATCCGCTTCGGATGATGCGGGCCATTCGCTTTGCCACGCAACTGGGTTTCACCATTGAGCCCGGTACTTGGCAGGGTATTGTTGACAATGCGGAGCGTATTCGGATTATATCGCAAGAGCGAATCACAGACGAACTTAACAAGATTGTCGATGCGGGAGTACCGTCGTTGGGGTTCGACCTGTTGTATAAAAGCGGGTTGCTGAAATTGATCTTTCCTCAGCTGGTGGCGCTGGTTGGTGCCGAATATAAAGATGGCCAGGGGCACAAGGATAATTTTTATCATACGCTGCAGGTGCTCGATAATGTGTCTGCGGTCAGCAGCGACCGCTGGCTTCGCTGGGCGGCTCTGCTTCACGATATTGCTAAACCGGCAACCAAGCGTTTCGAGGAGGGGCACGGTTGGACCTTTCATGGTCACGAGGTAGTGGGTGCAAGAATGGTCCCCAAGATCTTTACTGCGTTAAAACTACCGCTGAACGAAAAAATGAAATTCGTTCGCAAATTGGTCGAGCTGCACCTGCGCCCCATTAGTCTTACCAAAGAGAACATCACCGATGCTGCGGTAAGGCGGCTGCTCTTCGACGCCGGCGACGATTTTGAATCGCTGATGACACTTTGTGAGGCCGACATTACTTCTAAGAATAAGCAAAAGGTAAAACGATTTTTAGAGAACTTCTTGTGGGTGCGTCAGCGCTGCCGCGAGGTAGAAGAAAAAGATCATATTCGCAACTGGCAGCCTCCTATTACGGGGCAACTGATTATGGAGGTCTTCGGGCTTTCTCCGTCCAAGCCGGTAGGGCTTATCAAAGACGCTATCAAAGATGCTATGCTCGATGGAGAAATTCCCAACTCGTACGAAGCGGCCTATGCGTTTATGTTAAAAAAAGCAGCCGAGCTGGGATTGCAACCGCTGCCCGGTAAATAAGATGGTTCAAAAAGTAGGGCGAAATGAGTTGCCCCAAAAGTCGGTCCGGGAGCTTTCCCTTCAATTATTGTAGCTTTGCACGCTATGCCGATACTAAAATTCAGGGCTTATTTCGAAGAAGACGAAACGGTGTACCGCGACGTGGCCATTCGTCCTTCGCAACATTTTAAAGAGTTACACGAAGCGATTTTGAAGGCCTATGAATTTGACAGCAAGCACCGGGCCACTTTTTTTCGCAGTAACGACAAATGGCAACGGGGTAGAGAGATTAGTTTGGAGGTCTATGACAAGACTTATCAGGCGCCTCCGTTGCTCATGGAAGCCACTACGATCGGCTCCGAGATTAAAGGCCCTAATCAGCGTTTTATCTATGTGTACGATTTTGAAAAGAACTGGAATTTTCTGCTCGAGTTAATTCAGGTCATCAAAGAAGAAGATCCTGCTCTGGTCTACCCGGTTATTACGCGCTCCGAGGGGTTGGCCCCCAGCCAATATGGTACCAAAGCTCTGCTGGGAGAGAAATTCGCCGACATAGAAGAAAAGTACGATCTCTCCGGAAGCGAAGAGGGCTTTGGCGAAAAAGACGAAGAAGGGGAGGATGTTGGCTTCGACGAGGCTGCTGCTGCCGAAGAAGAACCCGAGTAATTGCACTGAGAAAGAAAACCGGTTTGGTTACTCCCTGTAAAGATGGCCGACTTCAATAAACAAGGGCACTCCCCATAAAACTAGCGGAGCACACACGTTCAGGTGAATCGACCTTCTCATAGAATAATTTTGATCGCCGGCCCTACGGCCGTTGGTAAAACCGAAGTGGCCCTTTCGATCGCCACTCGTTTGCAGGCACCCATTGTTTCTTTCGACAGCCGGCAATGTTACCGCGAGCTCTGCATTGGCGTAGCCAGACCTGATCGGGAGCAATTGCAAAAAGTGCCTCATTATTTTATTGCGGACCATGCTGTCGAAGAGCCCGTCAACGCCGCTTATTACGAGCGTTATGCTACCGAAAAGGTAGCAGAGCTGAGCGCTCGTTACGGGCAGGTGGTAATGGTGGGCGGTACGGGCCTTTACTGGAAAGCATTTTGGCAGGGGCTTGATGCCATCCCCGAAGTGGACCCTGCGGTTCGTACCGAGATCGAAACGCAATACAAGCAACAGGGTATCGGTTGGTTACAGCGCACCCTAAGCGAGCTGGATCCCCTTTTTGCCTCGGAGGGCGAGATGCTTAACCCCCGTCGTATGATGCGGGCACTTGAAGTGATGCGAACCACTCATAAAAGCATTTTGACTTTTCAGGGGGGTAGCAGCAAGCAACAGCCCTATCAGGTAGTGGGAATCGGATTGCAGCTGCCTCGCCCCGAATTATATCGTCGCATCGGCGGCCGGGTCGATAACATGATAAAGCAAGGACTGCTCGAAGAAGTCCAATCACTAGAAAAATATAGTAAATTAAATGCTTTAAATACAGTAGGTTATAGGGAGTTATTTAAATATTTACAAAAGGATATATCATTGATC
>CAZZLP010000122.1:0-4686 GCA_964654705.1 uncultured Chitinophaga sp. | reverse complement strand
GAGCCTGAATTGGGTACCCTGGCAAGGGCCGGGCTTAGTTTTGCTACCGCACTCAAACGTACGGCCGTTCAGTATACCGAAGATATGGGTACCATTTTGCCGGGGTATATGGACAGTACTTCTTTACTGGGCATTAACCGACGCAGTTTTGAACCTGGGTTCGGGTATGTATTCGGATACCAGCCCGATACGGGTTGGATCAACCGATTCGGGCAAAAAGGACTGCTCTCACGCGACTCATTGGTCAGTGCCATGATTCAACAACGGTTCAACGCACGACTGAACATTACGGCACAGTTTAGTCCTATCAAGGATTTCACGATCGATCTGAACGTAGACAAGACCTTCGATAAGAACTATAGCGAGCTCTATAAAGACACGACCGGTTTTTCTGGTTTGGCCCGCCTTAATCCGTATGCGCTGGGAAGTTTTAGCATTAGCTATATTTCTTTTCAAACCCTTTTCGCTCCTTTCGATCCCAATATCGTTTCGGGCACATTTAAGCGATTCGAAGCAAACAGAAAGGCGCTCTCTTCGCGGCTGGCCTTGTTGAATCCTTATCAGAGTGGTGGGATCGCCGCAGATGGCTATGCCAAGGGATATGGTCGGTTTGCGCAAGATGTCGTTATTCCCTCTTTTCTGGCAGCGTATACCGATAAAGATCCGGCTACCATCAAACTATTTAGTAACAGCAATCCTTCGATGCGTTCTAATCCTTTCAAGTCACTGATGCCTTTGCCGAACTGGACCATCACTTATAATGGGTTGTCTCGCTTGCCCGGATTGGACAAGGTATTTACTAATTTTTCTTTGCGACATGGTTACAAGAGCACGCTTAGCATGAATAACTTTAATACCGCTTTGCTCTTTACCGATCCGTTGCGGGTAGGTTATCCTTCGTTTCGTGACACGCTGACCGGAAACTTTATCCCCTATTTCTTAGTACCCAACATCACCATCCAAGAGGCCTTCGAGCCGCTGATCGAGATCGATATGACCTTTACAAACCAGCTGCAGACCCGCTTCGAATTTAGAAAAAGCCGACAGTTGAGTCTTTCGCTCATCGATTATCAACTGGCCGAGAACCGTTCTACTGAGGTTACCTTCGGACTCAATTGGAGAAAAAAGGGGTTACCATTAATAAAGAACATTCCCTTCGGCAAGAATGGCACCAAGCTCGACAATGATGTTACCATGCGGATGGACTTTAGTTTGAGAGATGATGCTACGGCTAATAGTAAACTCGATCAGGGCACTGCCTTTGGAACAGGGGGGCAGCGGGTGGTTCGGATCGCTCCCTCTATTGATTATGTACTCAACAACAAGGTGAGCATGAGACTTTACTTTGAGCAAAATCGTACTATTCCCAAGATCAGTAGCGCCTTTCCGGTCACCAACACAAGGGCCGGCGTACAAGTGAGGATATCGCTGGCACAGTAATTTATTGTCTGATCAGATGTACCGAATCGGCTTGTTGCAAACAAGTAACCGTTAGCTCGTTGATGCATACGTGCTCAGGAAGGGTCGCCGCATAGTATATGACGTTTGCCACATCTTCTGCCTGCAGGGCTTTTATTCCCTGGTATACACTCGCCGCCGTGGCGGCATCACCTTTAAATCGAACCAGTGAGAACTCAGTCTCGGCGGCACCCGGATTAATGTTGGTAACCTTTATGCCATGCCGTAACAGATCGATCCGCATGGCCTGACTGAGTGCATCGACCGCGAACTTGGTAGCGCAATAGGTGTTTCCTTTTTCATAGACCACTTTGGCTGCCGTAGAGCCGATATTGATGATATGTCCTTTTTTACGAATGACCATTTTTTTAGCGATGGCTTGTGCCACGTATAAAAATCCTTTGACATTCGTATCGATCATCTGGTTCCAGTCTTCGAGACTGGCTTCTTCGAAATAATCGCGTCCGGCGGCCAGCCCAGCGTTGTTGACCAATATATCGATAGAGGACCACGCTTCGGGTAAGCCGCCAATCACCTCCATGACCTTTTGTTGATCGCTTACATCAAAGGGAGCGATCAACACCTTTATACCAAAACGGTCTTTAAGATCACCTGCCGTTGATTGTAATCTTTCTTCTCTTCTTCCATTTAAAATAAGATGATATCCGTTGGAGGCAAAGCGATGGGCGCAGGCCAGACCAAAGCCCGATGTAGCTCCGGTAATAAATACAGTAGCAGCCATAGAATTTGATTAGGCTGGCAAGATAAGTTCTTTTGATCAGCCAATAGAGCGGCTAGCGGACCAGGGTCAAGATTCCTTTTGCGAAATAAGGCTGGTCGAGGTAGTCAACGGCACTTACCGTCCACACAAAAACATGCGTTCCCTGCAATTGCCCGTTAAGACGACCATCCCAGCCTTGTCCTTCTTGCTGTGTCTCGTAAACCAATTGACCCCAGCGGTTGAAGATCCTGAAGTAATTCAGTTTTTTTATACCGGCTAAAATAGGTTTGATCACATCGTTCAATCCATCGGCATTGGGCGTAAAACCGGTTGGAACAAATACCGAGGGAGCGGTCTGAAAAACTCGTACCGTCAGATAGGCCGTATCGGGGCAGCGCATTGAATCGCTGGCGATCATACGGTAGCGGATCGCCGAGAAGGCCGATCGGTAAAGGGCCACGGGGTTGGCGATGGTTACAGAAGAAAGACCGGTAGCCGGACTCCAATTGTAGTACACGCCACCATTGGCATTCAATTGCAGGGATTGCCCGATCACTACATTGGTATCTCGCCCCGCAAAAGCGATCACTTCCGGACGTACGGTAACAACAACCGTGTCAAGACCCGGCTTGGGACAACCTTTGGTATCAAAGACAGAAAGAATATAGCGTTGTGTGGCGGGTGGTCTGGCAATAGGGTTTAACGAAAGCGGATTACTTAAAAAGGCAGCGGGTTGCCAAACAAAAGTTCGGCCATCGCTGAAGCCTCTTAAGAAGGCAGGGGTATTGAAGCAAATGGTGGTATCTGAAGAGAGCCGCGCCACCGGATAGGGGATGGGTGTTACCTTGATCTGTTTGGTACTGGTGCAACTACCTACGGTACCGGTTACTTGGTAGGTCGTTGTATTGGTGGTAACGGCTAGCGGCGACATAAGCGTGGCATTATTGAGCGGGGCGGCCGGCGTCCAAGTATGCTGTAATCCGTTCGAGTTGATACGAAGCTGAATGGTATCTCCCTGACAGATCGTAGTATCCGACATCGGAATAATATAGACGCCCGGAGTTACTCTGACACGAACCGAATCTCTGTTAACGCATCCATTGTTTTCGAGATTTACATAGTACCAGGTGGTACTCATGGGGGCTACTCGCGGATTGGGGGTATTGGGATTAACGATATTGACCAGGGGCGTCCAGCTAAAATTGCCCGATCCGGAGGCTTGCAACGGGAGCGTATCATATTGACAGATCAGGGTATCGCGAAATCCCAGGTTGATCAGGGGTTTGTCTAGTACGTTCAATGTCTGTGTTATGGTATCAATGCACCCTTTAGAGGTAGATACGATCATGGTTACGTTGACATTTCCGGGGGCGCTGTACGTCCAAGCCGGATTGGAGATGCGGGAGGTATCGGCCAAGGTAGCATTATCTCCAAAATTCCAATGCCAGTTATCTACTACACCATAATTGGCCCGGGTGGTATCGGTAAACTGAAACGGATTAAGTACGCACACACCATTGACGGTAAAGCCCGGAAAAAAACCTGGCCAGACACGCACCGTTGTGGTCGTACTATCGGAACAGAGCCCCAGCAGCGTTACTTTTAGTTTTACGGTATAGTCTCCGGGTGCGGTAAACAAATGGCTGGTCGCTGCCAAAGTAGAAGTATTGTTGGTGCCGCTGGCGGGATCTCCGAAATTCCACAGGTAATCGGCACTGGTGGGATTACCCGGAGCATCGTTACTAAATGTAACATTTAGGCTGTCGCAATAGGCGGGACGGGGATTAAGCTGCGCCCGAAGCGGATTGCAGTCATTGACAGAAATATGTAATTCTTTTCGTGTGGTGTTAATGAGCACTCCGCTTCTGTATTCGTTGACACAAACACAAATAACATACTGTCCGGTAAGATCGGGTGCAATGCCACTAATGAGACCGGTGGTCGGATGGATCGTAACACCGCTCCCCAGCGGTTGAAAGCCATTGTAAGGAGGAGCATAAGGCACTTCTGCATAGGGAGGATTGGTGGCGGTGGTAGGGCTGGGGTTTTGCGTATCTCCTCCAATGTAAGCACCACAAAATTGATAACTCAATGAATCTCCGTCGGCATCGGTGGCGGCAAAGGAGGTCTGAAAGTAACTGCTTCTGCAAACTACGGCCGTATCGTTGATCAAAAACTGAGGGCTGCTATTGATCTGTGCATTTTGCCCGGTACCACTTCCGGGAATACGGATCGTAAAGGTGTTGCCAACCGCGGAGCTGTTGGTCAGATTATTGATACCCGCAATTCGGCAGCAGCGCTGGTAAGAGACGATATAGCCTTCCGGAATAGCGGGCAACTCTACCGAAGGCAGGTCATAGACAACGATCAGGTAATAGCAACCCACCTCGTTACCTGTAATACAGGGCTCATCATATAATTTGCTGAGTGTATACTGATTGGTGATCGGAACGCTGATATTGTTGACCAGTTGACCCGAAGCCCCGTTAAAAAAAGTAAAATTGATC
>CAZZLP010000121.1:0-4730 GCA_964654705.1 uncultured Chitinophaga sp. | reverse complement strand
AGTTCTTGCACAACAATAAAGAGTGGAAATCGCAAGTGCCGATCCTCTCCGATGTTTTATACGTAAAGGAAGAGTATCGAAAGGCCCTTGAAAATGTGCTGGAGCCATATCTCAGCTATTACGTGGTAGGTTCACTGCAAGAGGGGCTCGATGCGGTGCATCTGCTCGACAAGCATCAAAAAGGAAAAGCGAATTTCTTTTTACTCGACCAAATCAATGCCCAGGTCAGCAGCGCAACTCCCGGTCAGTTGGCCGGAGCGACCGCAGCTCTCAGTGTGATCGAGGTAGAGCAGCCCTATCAGAAATTGGCGCATCATCTGTTGGGTAATGTTTTTATTGCCGATAGCGAAGAAGCCCTCAATAACAGCAACGGCCATGTAGTCATCGAAAAACAAGGGCGGTACGTTAAGGGAAAGTTTTCGCTTACGGGTGGAAGTGTTGGTCTTTTTGAGGGTAATAAGATAGGTCGGGCCAAGAACCTAGAAAAGTTGCAGCAAGAGATCGATAGTCAGCAAGCCGTAGTGGAGTCGTTGCGATCCCGTATACAAATGCGCCACAACGAAGTGATCGCCTTTAACGAAGACTTGCGCGAGACTGCCCTTCGCAATGCAGAAAAAGAGATACAACAACTCACCAACGAAGTTTTTGCCATTCACAATAAGATGGAGAATCTGACGGCTGCCCAGCAAAGCAGTGCCCTTCGCGTAAGCGAATTGCAGCAGCAGGTCGAGCAAACGCTGGCATCGGTCGCGGGGGTACGCGGTGAATTCGAGCAGCTCAATGCTGCTTTTGCCGCTTTGCAACAATCTTTTCAAGCCTCCGAGACCGAATTTCGTACAGGCGAGCAGGCTTACAACGAAGCATCTTTGCAGTTTAATGACTTTAATCTTTCTGTAACCCGGCAGCAGAGCAAGATTGCCGGGTTGGCGCAAGAAGCTGCGTTCAAAAATAACCAGCTCAAAGACCTCCAACAACAAATCGAGCAGAGTAAGTTGCAGCAAGAAGAAACGCTGCAGTCGACCACCCAGTCACGAGAGCAACTGGCTTTGATCGAACAAAGCCTCTTGGAGCTGTTGCGGAAGAAAGAAGAAGATGAAAAGGCGCTCAATACGGCCGATCAGTCTTACTATGTGCTGCGCAACGAACTGAGCGAAAAAGAAAGTGCCATTCGTCTTCAAAGCAAAGAAAAAGAGCAGATCGAATTTTTACTGGCGGCCATTAAAGACAAACTAAATGAGCTCAAACTTCAGCTTGCCGGTATGAAAGAGCGTCTGAACGTCGAGTTCAGGGTCGATCTGGAGCAACTCTTGGGAGAGGGTCGTATGTCTGAAACGGCATTAGACGAGTTACAAGCCTCAGCCGATCGCATGAAGAAGCGGCTCGAAAATCTCGGAGAGATCAATCCTACGGCCATTGAGGCATTTACAGAAATGAAGAAACGCTACGATTTTATTGTAGAGCAAAAGACCGACCTGGTCACGGCCAAAGACAGTTTACTTAAGACCATCGAAGAAGTGGAGGCCACAGCGAATCAAAAATTCTTGGATACGTTCGAGCAAGTGCGGATGCATTTTCAAAAAGTTTTCAAGACTCTTTTTACCGAAGACGATCAGTGCGACCTGGTGCTGGAAGATCCGGCTAATGTGGCCGACAGTGGCATCGATGTGGTGGCCAAACCCAAGGGAAAGCGTCCGACTTCGTTGACCCAGTTAAGCGGCGGGGAGCGTACCCTTACGGCTACCGCACTTTTGTTTGCCATCTACCTGATAAAGCCCGCTCCGTTCTGTATACTCGATGAGGTCGATGCCCCGCTCGATGATGCCAATGTGGGCAAGTTTACCAATATGATCCGTCAGTTCAGTGAAAATTCTCAGTTCATTATCGTTACACACAATAAAATGACCATGAGTACCGTCGATGTGATCTACGGAGTAACCATGCAAGAGCCCGGTGTCAGTAAGCTGGTAACGGTAGATTTTAGAAGTTTGCAGCAAAATTGATCGCAGAGCACTTGGCCTCTATCTTTTTCTATGAAACGCTTGTTAATTTTTTTGGGCTGTTCTTTCTTTTCGACCCTGATAGCGGCACAAGGGCAACCCGAAGGGCTTTTTCTGGGTGCCAAGGCACCTGATTTTACCGGTGCCGATCAATTTGGAAGAGTGGTTAACCTGCGGCAATTGGCAAAACGGGAACCGGTCTTGCTGGTATTTTACCGCGGACAATGGAGTCCTTCTTGTACCAGGTTGCTGTCTCGTTTGCAAGACTCACTTTTTCTTTTTACCGACAGGCAGATCACCGTCGTTGCCATTAGCCCAGAGTCGGATTCTTGTCGTTCGCTCACCTTGCAAAAGACAAGGGCCGGATTTTCGCTGCTTTGGGACTCTGCGCATCTTATCGCCAAGCGGTACGATGTTCTACAAGATCTTTCAGCGTCGCAACTGGCCCGCTACCGTAGCGGTGGTATCGATCTGGTCAAGCTCAACGCTCCCAATACCCCACAGCTGCCTATCCCCTCTGTTTTTTTAGTAGGAAAAGATTATACCATTACGTATCGGTTTTTTGATCCGGAGCAAAAACGAAGGATAAGTGTAAAAGAGTTGTTGCAACAGTAGGCCCTCAATTGGTATATTTGCCTGCCTTTACCACTATGGCAAAAGAAAAAGATAATTCCTTGTTCGAATATACCGAAGACAGTATCCAGTCGCTTGACTGGAAGCAACACATTCGTCTTCCTCCGGGCATGTACATTGGAAAATTGGGGGATGGCTCTTCTCCCGATGACGGCATCTATGTACTGATTAAGGAGGTGATGGATAATTGTATCGACGAGTATACCATGGGATTCGGTAAATCGATTGACCTGCAGATCGAGGGCAAAACGGTTACCGTCAGAGATTATGGTCGTGGTATCCCTTTAGGAAAAGTGGTCGATGTGGTCAGCAAAATCAATACTGGTGCCAAGTATGACAGCAAGGCCTTTCAAAAATCCGTTGGATTAAATGGGGTAGGTACCAAAGCCGTCAATGCGCTCAGTCATTATTTCAAGGTCACTGCCGTTAGAGAAGGCAAAGAAAAGACGGCCGAATTCTCTCGGGGCGAGCTGGTCAAGGAGCAAAAAGAGGCCAAGACCAACGAACCCAACGGGACACTGGTCTCTTTTACCCCAGACGAAACGGTTTTTAAGAACTTTCGGTTTTTACACGAATTTCTCGATAATCAACTTTGGAATTATTGTTTTTTGAATGCCGGTCTTAAGATCAACTTTAACGGAAAGACCTACACCAGCAAAAATGGCCTACTTGATCTGTTGCAACGCAAGACCAACGAAGATGAGATTCGTTATCCCATAATTCACCTGATCGGAGACGATATCGAACTGGCCTTGTCTCATACCAACGATTACGGAGAGGATATCTATAGTTTCGTAAACGGGCAACATACGACACAGGGGGGCACGCACCAGCAGGCGTTCAGAGAAGCTTACGTAAAGACGATCCGCGATTTTTTTAAAAAGGATTACGATGCCTCGGACATTCGGACCGGTATCGTAGCCGCCATTTCGGTTCGCGTGGTAGAACCTGTATTTGAATCACAAACCAAAACAAAACTGGGTTCTGTCAATGTAGATGTCGATGGGCCCAGTATGCGCCAGTTCGTGGGCGATTTCTTGGCCAAAGAGCTCGATAATTATTTGCATAAGTTTCCTGCGGTGGCCGATGCGCTCAAAAAACGTATTGAGCAAAGTGAGCGCGAACGCAAAGAGTTGGCTGGTATAAAAAAATTGGCCAATGAAAGGGCCAAAAAGGCAAATCTGCATAATCGTAAACTCCGCGATTGTCGCTATCACCTCAACGAAGATCCCCCTGCCAGAGGCAAAGAGGAGTTCTTGGTTCGGCAAAGCGAAACGACCATCTTTATCACCGAAGGTGACAGTGCCAGCGGTTCTATTACCAAGGCTCGAAAGGTAGAGACGCAGGCGGTCTTTAGTTTGCGTGGTAAGCCCCTGAACTGTTTCGGGCTTACCAAGAAAGTGGTCTATGAGAACGAAGAATTCAATTTGCTGCAACATGCGTTGAACATCGAAGAAGGGCTCGACGGGCTGCGTTATAATAATGTGGTCATTGCTACCGATGCTGACGTAGATGGCATGCACATTCGTTTGCTGCTGATGACCTTTTTCTTGCAGTTCTTTCCCGATCTGGTCAAGCACGAAAAGGTCTATGTGCTGGAGACACCCCTTTTTAGGGTTCGCAACAAACAAGAGACCATCTATTGTTACAGTGAGCAAGAGAAATTGGCAGCCGTTAAAAAGTTGGGGCAAAAACCAGAAGTGACCCGCTTTAAAGGTCTTGGCGAGATTAGTCCTGACGAATTTGCACAGTTCATTGGCCCTGACATGCGTAAACAATTGATGCGTTTGGAACAAGGAGACCATGTGCAGCAACTGCTCGAATATTACATGGGGAAGAACACCCCCGACCGACAAGAATTCATTATCGATAATCTTCGTATTGAATCTGACCTGCCTTTGGAAACCGAATCCGATACGTGATGTTTGACTTTCATGCCGACCGCAAACGCTATTTTGATATACAATACCTCAATGCCAAAGGGTATGTACTTCCTTTTATAGAAAAATTTCATCCGATAGAACCCGGGATGCGGGTATTGGAAATTGGCGCGGGCGAAGGAGGAGTTTTGCAATCTTTTATCGAGAGAGGCTGTATTGG
>CAZZLP010000120.1:0-4828 GCA_964654705.1 uncultured Chitinophaga sp. | reverse complement strand
AGGTTTACATCGAGGTCTTCTATTTTTTTAGCCATAACCTTTCTTGTATGACAAATATAACAAAGCCCAGGTTTTGGGAATGATGGAGCGGTCGGAGCTCCCTTTTAGAAGCCCTTTGGCTTTTTAGGCGGGGCTGCAACGGGTTTGGGCGTCGGTTTGTTGGCAGCGGCAGGTAATTTTCTTTCGCCTTTTAGGGTAGCGGCCAATTTGACGGCTTCGTATGCATTGATGATACCACCGGTTCTGCAAAGATCGCTTAACAAAACTTTTTCACCGGTGCCCGGACTGCGTACAGAGTCTTTGAGCACCACCGACGATTGTTCGATCACCATCTTTAATTGACGGGCACTCAGGGTCGGAAAATATTCCAACAGTAAGGCCGCCACCCCAGCCACCACGGGAGAGGCCATACTGGTTCCTTGCAAAAACTGATAGGTATTTCCTCCGGGTACTGGTGCATAGATCTTGACACCGGGAGCAAACACGTCCACTTCGGTTTTTCCATAATTAGAAAAAGAAGCGGTGTACCCGCCGGCTCCGGGGTCACCGCTGGCTCCTACGGTAATCCAATTCTCGGCTCGGTCTCCTTCGAGCGGTAACGGGGTAGGGTAGTTGAATGTAGTGTCCAGGTTCTTGGCATCATTGCCGGCCGCATGTACCAACAATACGCCTTTTTGAGCGGCATAGGCCACTGCATCGTCTATCCATATTTTTTCGGGAGAATAACTTTTACCAAAACTCATATTGATGATCTGTGCACCATTGTCTGCCGCATAGCGTATGGCCAGCGCAATATCTTTGTCGTGCTCGTCTCCGTCGGGAACGGCCCGAAGAGTCATGATCTTTACATTGTCGGCTACTCCGTCGCTGCCTTTGCCATTGTTGCGGCTGGCGGCAATAATACCCGATACGTGCGTACCATGAAGGGCCGATTTGGTCGTGGCCATGATGTCGTTATTGCCATAGTAGCGGTCATTGAGATCATTGTAATTGTCCTTTACAATGTCGCCGCGGTAATTTTCGGGAGCTTTGGCGACCGCCTCCTCTTTTTGCTCCATCGATCCAATGTACTCTCCAAAACCTTCTAAGAATTCAATGTTGGTGGATTCGAGCGCATCATTATTGAGCATCAGGTTATAGAGGGCAGAGCGAGCTTTCTTTATATCACTTTGTTCGGGCTTGAATTCCGAGAGGTCCTTTCCCATAAAAGTGTCTTTACCCAGCGCTCTTCGCAAGATGCTGTCACTTTTGAGTAAGTTGGCATAGGCTCTTTTCATCATGATCATTTCGGCGCCGTTCGACTTTTTTTCTCCGGCTACTTCTTGCTTCGAACGAAGCCACATATTGTAGAGATAAAAACTCTCTTTGTTGAACTTGACCACCAGCGGGTCGATCGTTTCGAAATCGTTCTTAAAACGGTGATAGACACGAGCCGCCTCATAAGAATCTTTTTCTACATTGCGTCCGTCTTTTCCGCCCAGAAAATTCCATCCATGCACATCATCGATATAGCCATTCTTGTCATCATCCTTACCATTGTCGGGAATTTCTTTAGCGTTGGTCCATAATACCCCTTTCAGGTCCTCATGCAGCGTATCGATTCCGGAATCAATGACGGCTACCACCACCGTTTGACTTTTTCGCTGCTGCGATTTTAAAAAAATGTACGCTTTTTCAAGGCTGATCCCGGCATACCCGCTGTCTTGCAGGTCTTGCAAATGCCAGCCTTTTGGAATTTCTTTTTTGGGAGTTGCGGCAGTGTTTTGCGCCAGCAAAGAAAAGGGCAAGACGGCAATGACAAAGAGGATCGACAGATATTTTTTCATGATCAAATTTTTTAGATATCGAATTGAATGCCTTGGGCCAGTGGTAGTGATCGGCTAAAATTGATTGTATTGGTCTGTCTGCGCATATAGGCCTTCCACGAATCGCTGCCGCTCTCTCTGCCGCCACCGGTCTCTTTTTCTCCTCCGAAGGCGCCACCGATCTCTGCACCGCTGGTTCCTATGTTAACGTTGGCGATACCACAGTCGCTGCCTTGGGCCGACAAAAACTGTTCGGCTTCTCTCAAGTTCAAGGTCATGATGGCAGAAGAAAGTCCTTGCGGCACCTGATTTTGAATCGCGATAGCTTCACTCAGTTCGCGGTAAGAGAGCAGGTATAAAATGGGGGCAAAGGTCTCTTCTTGTACGATCTTATACTGCGGTTTTGCTTCGGCGATACAGGGCTTTACATAGCAACCGCTTTCATAGCCGGGTCCATGCAGCACGCCCCCTTCGATCAAGAACTGTCCGCCTTCTTTTTTACAGGCCTCAATGGCTTGGGTGTAACGGGTTACTGCGTCTTTATCAATAAGAGGACCCACATGGTGTTGCTGATCGAGCGGATCACCGATCTTGAGTTGTGCATAAGCAGCCTTTAATTTTTGTTTGACGGTTTCGTATAGCGATTCATGTATAATCAGTCTTCGGGTGGTGGTGCATCGTTGCCCTGCGGTACCGACCGCTCCAAACACAGCCCCTCGAATGGCAATATCGAGATCGGCGTCGGGAGTAATGATGATGGCATTATTTCCTCCCAGTTCAAGCAGGGTTCTGCCCAAGCGTCCTCCTACGACAGCAGCCACCTTTCTTCCCATGGCGGTAGAGCCCGTGGCAGAGATCAAAGGAACACGGGTATCGGCCGCCAGCCATTCTCCTACCGCTCGATCGCCGATGACCAGGTTGCAAACGCCCTCGGGTATGTTATTTTTTTCTAAGACAGATGCAATAATATGATGACAGGCGATGGCACAAAATGGTGTTTTTTCAGAAGGCTTCCATATGCAGACATCTCCACACACCAGTGCGATCATGGCATTCCAACTCCAGACGGCCGTCGGAAAATTAAAGGCCGAAATGATCCCTACAATTCCAATGGGATGGTATTGTTCGTACATGCGATGCCCGGGTCTTTCGCTGTGCATGGTTAGCCCGTAGAGTTGTCTGGAGAGTCCGACCGCAAAATCGCAGATGTCGATCATCTCTTGCACTTCTCCCAGTCCTTCTTGCAGACTTTTACCCATTTCGAAAGAGACCAGTTCTCCCAAGGCGGTTTTATGTAGACGAAAGGCTTCTCCCATTTGTCTGACAATTTCTCCGCGATGGGGAGCCGGCATGATACTCCATATTGCAAAGGCCTGTTGTGCCTTTTCGATCACGGCCTCGTATTCTTTCGGGGAGGCCGAGCCGACCTGACCGATCTTTTTTCCGTTAACGGGCGAATAAGAATCGATGGCCGATCCTGTTCCGGATATCCAGTTCGTACCCGTGCAAATGGCGGGGGCCAATCCTGTTGCAGGGACCCATGTAGAAAAATTCATCGTTAAAAGATTGAGCCGGTAAAGTTATTTGATTTCTGCCGATATCGAAGTCTCTTACGCTGGTTGGCTCGTTCTGGATTTATTATAGATGGGCAACAGTAAGAAGCCAAGCAATCCCGACAGCACGGTAACAGCGGTTTGCGCCAGCCAGAGCAGCCAGCCAAAGGCCAAGGCAATGCCATAGGGAAGACCATACAGCTGCATCGTTTTTTCTATTAGAAAAGCGTAGGCGCCAATTCCTCCTGGCGAGGCGATCATCCCGATGCTACCCGCCGATAAGATGGTAAGTGCTTCTCGCAGTCCGTACTGTTCTGTTTCGGTAAAAGCAAAAAAACCGATATAGCCTGCCAGCAAATACATAACCCAGATACTGCCGCTGAGGGCGACGAATAACGATCTTCGCTTTAGTGAGGCGATCGATGACAGGCCCGCATAGAGGCGGCGCAGTATTGCTGTTATTCCTTGCATCAGTGCGCGGGCCGTTCTTTTTTTGACTAAACTCCAATATAGAAAGAACGCAATTGCCACAGTGGCCAGCACCAGAAGCGTTAGAAGCAAATGCGATCTCTCTGTTGTCGCTTGAGAGGCCGGAAAAAAAGTATCGATCAGTTGACTATAGAGTCCGGGTTGCAGACCCAGTGTTAGGGCAAACACCAACAACAAAGAAAGCGTATCGATAATACGTTCGGTAATGATGGTTCCGATCAGTTGCTCAGCCGGAATTTTTTCGTAGCGTGCCAGCAGCGTGCACTTGGCCAACTCGCCCAGTCTGGGTACGCCCAAGTTGATAAGGTAGCCGATCAGCACGGCCATAAAGGTGTTGAGCGAAGAGGGGCGGTGACCAAGCGGCTCCAACAACAACTTCCAGCGAATGGCTCTCAAATAATGGCTAAACACCAGCAATAAAAAGACCGGTACGATCAGCCATTGGCGTGCACCTTTGATGGCTTGTCTGATCTGCTGCTGGCTCTCTTCGTTGAGGTTTTTTAGTGAGAGCCAGGCAAAAAACAGCCCCAGCCCTAAAAAAAACAAGTATTGAAATATGGTTTTGAGGCGTTTAGACATTTCGCTGGTTAAATTGTATGGATGCCCTTAATTTGTTAACTTTGCAGCCCCTATGGCTCCCAAAAAGCGCATCCTGTTCATTGCCAACGAAATGTCTCCGTATCTCGAACTCACTGAGTTTTCGGAGATCGTGAACAAACTGGCCATCAAGGCAAACGAGAACAACTTTGAGGTTCGTTGTATCATGCCCCGATTTGGGGTCATTAACGAAAGAAGACACCGATTGCACGAGGTCGTTCGTTTATCCGGAATCAATGTTTCGGTCGATAACGATGATATGCCTCTGCAGATCAAGGTAGCTTCTTTACCCAGTGCCCGTTTACAGGTATACTTTTTGGATAACGAAGAGCTATTTCGTCGCAAGTTCGTCTTTCATGATGAAAACGAAAAATGGTTTGACGA
>CAZZLP010000119.1:0-4846 GCA_964654705.1 uncultured Chitinophaga sp. | reverse complement strand
GACCAGCGTAAAGGCGCCGTCTCCTGAATAACTTTTTGAAGCAGGAATAATAAGACTGATTCTTTTTCCGGTAGCCTTATTAAGTTGAAAGGATTGCTCATAACGCCCTTTGATGTTACCGGTACTACTTTCTTTTGACTGCGCCCGAACTACGCCGCTTTTTTGTACAGCGATAGCGTCTTTGTAGGGAGTAGCCAGATTATTTTGAAACAATTCCAATACCGTACCCGGAGCTTTGGTCGAGAGCGAAAGTTCGATGCCGCTATAATCGGACCTGGGGCGAACGGTAGCAGTTATGTCAAAATAAGCCTGGCTGGTTTGAACTCCCCAATTTTTATAGGTTTCAAAAAATACAGGCAATCTTTTTTCGAATGCCGCCCAACTTTTTTGTGAAGGCACGGTCCAGCCCACCTCACTGAGTGCGGCGATGCGAGGAAAGACCATGTACTGAATCTTGGTGGGGTAGGCCATGTACTCGGTCCATACGTTGGCTTGGGTACCCAAGACATATTGATCGAACTCTCCGGCCAATGCCTGTGGAACGGGATCGTACTGGTACACTTTCTCTAATGAATTTAACCCTCCGATGGTTACCGAATCTTCGTTCTCGCTTTGAGAGTGATCGAAGTAAACCGGATTGCCCGGCGTCATCACTACTTCGTGTCTTGCTTTGGCGGCCTCAATGCCACCGCTCTCTCCGCGCCAGCTCATCACCACGGCATTGGGGGCCAGCCCTCCCTCCAGGATCTCATCCCACCCAATCAGAATCTTTCCTTTTTTATTCAAGTACTCCTCGATCCTTTTTACAAAATAGCTTTGGAGTTCATGTTCGTCCTTTAACTGCAGCGATTGCATGCGTTGCTGACAGCGAGGGCATTTCTTCCAGTGCGTTTTGGGGCATTCATCGCCACCGATATGAAAATATTTGGATGGAAAAAGCTCGCTTACCTCGTCTATGACTTTTTCTAAGAAAAGAAAGGTCGAGTCGTTGCCGGCACAAAAAACATCATCAAACACTCCCCAAGTTTCTTGTACGAGTTTGATCGCACCTTCTTTTTGCGCTTTTGCCGAAGCATTCGAGATCATCTGTGCGGGAATGGCGGTGGGTTGTTGCGGAAAGCAGCTAAGCCAGGGATAAGCCGCTATGGCCGCGCTGCTGTGACCAGGCATCTCTATTTCCGGAATGACTTCTATAAATCGTTGCCGGGCATAGTTGACCACCTCGCGAATCTCTTGCTGGGTGTAAAACCCTCCGTGGGGCGTGTTATCGTTTCCTTTTCCGGGATAGCGGCCAATGATGGTACCGTTGCGCCAGGCGCCAACACGGGTCAGCAGCGGAAATTGTTTGATCTCTATGCGCCAGCCCTGGTCTTCTGTCAGGTGCCAGTGAAATTTGTTGAGCTTGTGATAGGCCAGCCAGTCGATGTATTGTTTAATAACAGCCACCGAAAAAAAATGCCTGCCCACATCCAGGTGCATCCCCCGGTAAGAGAAGCGTGGAAAATCCTGGATCACCACAGCGGGGCATTCCCATTTTCCACTTTTATTGGGTTGCAATAATTGAAGCAGGGTGCGCGTAGCGTAAAAAGCTCCCTCGGGATTGCTGGCTTTTATTTGTATGGCTTGGGTCGTGATATTTAATTCATAACCGGGTTTATCTATAAGGTCTTTTCCCTTTGTCGTAATTAGCAATAAAGCGCCTTCCGGTTTTGAGGCCCTTTGCAGCGTAATATTCCATGTACGCCGAACATCCTCTATGAGCAGTTCGCTCAATGACCGGCTCTCTGGCGAGTCGTCAGGCATATAAAGGGTCGGTTTTTCAGGTAGAACGAATGTTCCTTTTTGTCGAATAACACTGTTCGGATAAGGAACCAGCGAAAAGATCTCTTGCGCCCAAGGCGACAGGGATGGTAAAGCACAAAGAAAAAAGAAAGATACTAACGATAAACGCAACTCTTTTTTCATTTACATAAATTTTTACGTCGATCAGTTGTCGGGCAATACGCCAAATTTACCTTGGTTAAAGTCTGTCACTGCTTGTTCGATCTCGCTCCAGCTATTCATTAAAAAAGGACCATAAGCTGCAATGGGTTCACCGAGTGGCTCCCCCGATAAGACAAGGGCGATACTATCTGCCGTGGCTTTGAGCTCCAGGGCTTCGCCATCATTGCCGAGCAAGACCAGCTGGTTGGCCTGGGCAGGCTGGTCATTGACCAAGACAGATCCTTTAATAACCAAGATCGATGTATTATAGTGTGCCGGAAAAGAGAGGGTACAAGTGGCCGCAGGCTTTAGGTAAACATTGAATAAGTGAACCGGACTAAATGTAAGGGCAGGACCTTTTTTGTCTTTGTACGAACCGGCGATGATCTCTACCTCTCCGCCATCAAGCGCATACCGCTCCATGACAGCACTGGTTAATTCTTGGTAGCGGGGAGGCGTCATTTTATGTGCCTTAGGCAGATTGACCCAAAGTTGCACCATTTGAAAAACGCCTCCTAGCTTTGCAAATTCCTTATCGTGGTATTCTTTGTGTAAGACTCCCGAGCCGGCAGTCATCCATTGAACGTCTCCGGCGGCAATGATGCCATGATTACCCGCGCTGTCGTGGTGGGCGATCTTGCCCTGATAGGCAATGGTCACGGTCTCGAATCCGCGGTGCGGATGTACCCCCACGCCCCGAGGGGTGTCGGTTGCTGTAAAGGTAAAAGGCGAGGCATAATCGAGCATAAAAAACGGACTCATCCGTTGCTTATCATGAATAACGCCGTCCGGAAAAAAATGATGCACACGAAATCCGTCACCTACCATATGGGGGGCCGGTGGTGCAAACACGGCCTCTACCGATCTTTTTGACATGTCGTAAAGTTATTGATTGTTTATTTGACGAAAGAAGCAGAAACGGGCTTTGTGAATAAGTCTATCGTACTATCTTTAAACCATGTACAACAGAAGAAAATTTATAAAGGCCACGACAATGGGCATGAGCGCTGCCTTGGCGTCGGGCGCAACTGCAAGCGCCACTGGTCGTTCGCAACATCTCTTATCAAACCCAACGGGCCATGGTTACCCCGTTACAGCTCCGGTGGTCATCTCTACCTGGGATGCGGGTCTAAAGGCCAACGAAGCTGCATGGGCCATACTGTCCGCAAACGGAAGGGCGCTCGATGCTGTCGAAAAAGGAGTCATGGTTACCGAAGACTCTCTCAACTGTTGTGTGGGGCTGGGTGCTAATCCCGACCGCGATGGTTATGTTACACTGGATGCTTGTATCATGGACGAAAAATTCAATTGCGGGGCCGTGGCATTTTTGGAGCGTATCAAACACCCCGTATCGGTGGCGCGGCGCGTGATGGAAAAAACCCCGCATGTTTTGCTGGTAGGAGAAGGAGCGCAACAATTTGCTTTAGCAGAAGGGTTCGTGTTGGAGTCTGCTGCGTTATCTGCCGATGCAAAGAAGGCTTATGAGGAATGGTTAAAAAATTCCAATTATCGCTCTCCCCGCATCAATGTAGAGAATCAAAAAGAACATGGCCCCTTTGCTCCTGCCAAACTCTCTACCGGTGAATGGAATCATGATACTATTGGAATGCTGGCGTTGGACTCTTTTGGAAATCTCAGTGGTAGTTGCACCACCAGCGGCGCCGGATTTAAGATGAGAGGAAGGGTGGGCGATTCTCCTATCATAGGAGCTGGTCTCTATGTCGATAACGAAGTGGGTGCCTGTGTGGCCACGGGGCAGGGAGAAGATGTGATTCGCGTGGCTGGCGCCAGTGCGGTGGTAGAGGCGCTCCGCTCGGGTCAATCACCCGAGGCAGCATGTCAACTACTGATCGAACGGATCGTACGCATCAAACAGCAAAAGGCAAAGGACATTCAGGTCGCCTTTCTGGCGATCGATAAAAAAGGAAAGGTGGGAGCCTATGCGATCCACCCTGGATTCAGTTATGCGCTTCGGTCGGGTAACGAAGAAAAATTAGTGAACGCTAAAAGTTTTTTTTAAATGAGTACGGCTTCTGCTAATAGCGGTTATCTGATAGAGATCGCCACTACCGATGCGCAGACCACTCGACTGGCTGTGGCAGGGGGAGCGCATCGTATCGAACTTTGTGCTTCGCTCTCCGAAGGAGGGGTTACGCCCAGCTATGGTACCATTCGTACCTGCAGGGAAATGTTTTCGGTTTCGCTTTATCCGATCATCCGTCCCAGAGGCGGTGATTTTTTATACAGCGATCTGGAATATGCCGTCATGCGACAAGACATATTACTTTGTAAATCGCTACAATGTGACGGAGTAGTGATCGGTCTACTCGGAACCGATGGCGAGATCGATTGGCAGCGTACGGCCGCACTGGTAGAACTGGCCTATCCAATGGGTGTAACCTTTCATCGGGCTTTTGATCGTTGCCGCGAGCCCGAAAAGGCACTAGAACAGTTAATAGAGATCGGATGCGAACGCGTACTGACCTCCGGTCAAGAGCCTACGGCTCCGCAAGGGGCCACATTGATCGCTCGTTTGCAACAATTGGCCGCAGATCGTATTATCATTATGCCCGGCAGTGGTGTAAGACCCAATAATGTGGCCGCGTTGGCCAGACAAACCGGTTGTGTTGAATTTCATGCATCGCTTCGGGCCACTGCTCCCAGCCAGATGCAATTTGTACATCCTGCGTTTGCCAACAGTGCGGAGAGCTATCAGAATCCTCACTTGGAGCCATCAAAGGTCAAGGAGTTTCTACAAGTGTTCAGTGAACTTTCAAAAACGTAACCGTTTCATATACTCAGCACCTGCCGCTGCCGCATCGATCTGACTTCCATTGGGATAAAACTCTTGTTCAACGATCAG
>CAZZLP010000118.1:0-4895 GCA_964654705.1 uncultured Chitinophaga sp. | reverse complement strand
CAGTAAGCTGTAGTAAAAAAATCGATTCATAGAACAAATGTATGGGTATTCTATAGGCACGTCTTACCCGCGCCGGTTGTGCGGTCTTCTTTCGGAGCCACTTCCTTGCCGATAATGCGGACTACCGGCCGATCGTCCACCCGATCCACCACCAGGCCCTCTTCCTGAACCTCCCGAAGACCTGCCACCCGGTCCTTTACCGCGACGGCCGTCACCACTACTTTTCCGTTTTGGGTCATAGGTGGGCGCCACTCCTAAAAATTCAGGTACGGGCACTTTCTCCACTTCCTTGCCGATCAACTGCTCGATGGCACCAAACTTCCGCTGATCCACTTCGCTGATTAGCGTATAAGCCGTTCCATCGGCTTCGGCACGCGCAGTGCGTCCGATTCGATGTACATAATCTTCGCCATCGGAGGGCACATCGTAATTGACGACCAGATCGATGGTATCGATATCGATACCGCGACTCAAAATATCGGTCGCTACGAGTAGCGGCACACGACCACTCGCAAAGGTGCTGAGCACATTTTCGCGCTGCGCTTGCTCCAGATCGCTATGAATCTCTTCGACCACGGTTCCAGCTCTTTTTAGTTGTCGTGTTAACTCTTTGACAGTTTGTTTACGACTACAAAAGATCAGCGCGTTCTTGTAAGGGATCGTTTTTAAAATATGCTGTACCACGGGAATCTTCTGCTGCTCGTGCACTACATACGCGCGCTGCACGATCTTATCGGGCGGACGCGAAATGGCAATATTGACCTCGATGGGATCTAACAAGATCCGACGAGCCAAAGCACGGATCTTTTCGGGCATGGTCGCCGAGAATAAAAGGTTTTGTCGCTTAGCCGGAAGATGCATGATGATCTTATTGATATCATCCTGAAAACCCATATCGAGCATACGATCGGCTTCATCAAGGACCAAAAACCGCAATTGCTTAAAGTTTACATAGCCCATATTCAAATGAGCGATCATGCGACCGGGTGTGCAAACGATTATGTCGGCACCCATTTGTAAGGCCTTCTTCTCGGCTACGAAGCTTTGGGCATCGCTGCCGCCATAAATAGCGATCGAACTTAAGTTGGTAAAATAAGAAAGGCCCTCTATGTGCTGAGCGATCTGAATGGCCAACTCGCGTGTCGGCACTACGACCAGCGCACCGACGGCCCCGTCAAGCGGCTCTGCTAACAGCCGGTTCATGACCGGTAACAAAAAAGCAGCCGTCTTGCCGGTACCGGTCTGTGCTGAAGCAATAATATCACGTCCTTCCAAAATAGGAGGGATCACTTTTTCTTGAACGGGAGTGGCGGTTTCGTAGTTAGAGGCCTCGATACCCTCTAGCAAAGAAGGATGAAAATTAAAATCAGTAAAACGCAAAACAGAGGTGCATTAATTCAGAATAAGATCATTCGCTAACGAAGATAACGATTTCAGATCACATATTACGTCGATACTGCCCACCTACCTGATAAAGTGCATGGGTAATTTGCCCGAGCGAACAATACTTAACGGTCTCCATGAGTTCTGCAAACAAATTACCATTCTCGATAGCCACTTGTTGCAGGCGCTGAAGGGCAGCGGCCGAATCGAAGGCATTGCGCGCATGAAAGGCCCGAAGGTTATTGATCTGCTGCTCCTTTTCTTCTTCGTTGCTTCGAATGACCTCTCCGGGAATGATAGTGGGAGACCCTTTCTTGTTCAAAAAGGTATTGACACCAATAATGGGTAACTCGCCGGTATGTTTCTGATGTTCGTAAAAAAGACTTTCTTCTTGGATCTTGTTGCGCTGGTACATTCTTTCCATGGCACCCAGCACACCACCTCGTTCGGTTAAGCGATCGAACTCCGTTAATACGGCTTCTTCGACCAGCGAGGTCAATTCCTCTACGGCAAAAGAGCCCTGTGTCATATTCTCGGTCTTAGCGGAACCCAGTTCGCGGTTAATGATTAGCTGAATGGCCATGGCACGACGCACACTTTCTTCGGTAGGAGTGGTAATAGCTTCATCATAAGCGTTGGTATGAAGCGAATTGCAATTATCGTAAATGGCATATAGCGCCTGTAAGGTGGTGCGAATATCATTGAAGTCGATCTCTTGGGCATGGAGCGAGCGGCCGGATGTCTGAATATGATACTTGAGCATCTGGCTTCGCTTGTTGGCCTTGTACTTATACTTCATGGCCTTGGCCCAGATGCGACGCGCGACCCTGCCGATTACACTATACTCCGGATCCATTCCGTTGCTAAAGAAAAAAGAAAGATTGGGCGCAAAATCGTCGATGTGCATGCCGCGGCTTAAATAATATTCCACGAACGTAAATCCGTTGGCCAGCGTAAAAGCCAATTGAGTAATAGGATTGGCACCGGCCTCGGCAATATGATAGCCACTGATGGAGACGGAATAAAAATTTCTGACCTGCCGTTCAATAAAATATTCTTGCACATCGCCCATCAGCTTTAGCGCAAACTCGGTAGAGAAGATACAAGTGTTTTGCGCCTGGTCCTCTTTTAAGATATCGGCTTGCACCGTACCGCGCACTTGTTGTAGTGCAACCGTTTTGCATTGCTGATACACATCGGCCGGCAACACATCTTCGCCACTTAACCCCAAAAGAGATAAACCGAGTCCGTTGTGCCCGTCGGGCAATCCGTCGAGAGCCAGTGGATTGCTGTAGCGGGGGCGGTCCAGCCCTTTGTATTTTTTAGAAAAAGCTTCTTCGATCTTTTGCTGCAATCCTAACTCAACGATCTTTTTTTCACATTGTTGATCGATGGCCGCATTCATAAAAAAAGCAAGGATGATAGGCGCCGGTCCGTTAATGGTCATCGATACCGATGTCTTGGGGTCGCAAAGATCAAATCCGCTGTAGAGCTTTTTGGCATCATCTACGGTGGCAATGCTCACGCCGCTATTACCCACCTTACCATAGATATCGGGCCGATGATCGGGATCTTCGCCGTACAGCGTTACCGAATCAAAAGCAGTAGAAAGTCGTTTGGCAGGCTGATCAACGCTTACATAATGAAAGCGCTTGTTGGTACGTTCGGGACCGCCTTCGCCGGCGAACATCCGGGTAGGATCTTCTCCTTCTCTTTTTAATGGAAACACCCCCGATGTAAATGGAAAGTGCCCCGGCACGTTCTCTTGTGCCTGCCACTGCAGCAGATCGCCCCAATCTTTGTACCGGGGTAACACCACCTTTGGTACACGAGTACCACTAAGGCTGGTACTGGTCATGGGTTGCCTGATCACTTTATCGCGTACGGTATATTCGTAAAAATCTTTTTGATAGGCTGCAACTTTTTCGGGCCAATTCTTGATGAGCTTTCGGCTTACGGGAGTAAGTTTTTCGTTAAGGTGATCAATTTGCTGTTGCAGAGAAGTAGACAGATCGGCATATAATTTTTTATCGGTAGCACTCTTTAGCTCTTTATTGTCGAGGACCCCTTGTAGTTGATAGAGCTTAGAGGCCAGGGCCGCTTGTTCTTTAACGAGTGCATCGTACTCACGATTACCGGCAGCGATCTCGGCCAGGTAGCGAACGCGACTCGAGGGAATGATGGCTTGCGAGAGTTGCGCGGTGGCAGAGAACTGAGTAGTGCCAAATGTAACGCCCGTCTTTTCGCTAATCTTTTGGAGCAAGAGCGTAAAAAGATGATTGACCCCTTCATCATTGAACTTGCTGGCCATGGTACCCACGACAGGAATCTCATCATCTTTGGCGGTAAAGAGTTGGTGATTGCGTTTATACTGCTTGCGAATATCATTGAGGGCATCGAGGGCGCCGGCCTTATCGAACTTATTGAGGCAGATCAGATCGGCATAGTCGAGCATATTGATCTTCTCCAGTTGGGTAGCAGCCCCATACTCAGGTGTCATTACGTACATACTCACCTGACAATGGTCCAGAATACTGGCATCACTTTGCCCTACGCCCGCCGTCTCTATGATGATCAGGTCAAAAGCAGCTTGCTGACAAATAGCTACGGCATCGCGCAGTGCAGCACTTAATGCCGTATTATCGTCTCGCGTGGCCAGCGAACGCATATACGCCCGTGGATGATTGATGGCATTCATCCTTATTCGATCTCCCAACAAGGCGCCACCGGTTTTTTTCCGAGAAGGATCGACTGAAATTACCGCAATGGTCTTGTCGGTAAAATTATTCAGGTAGCGTCTGACGATCTCGTCGGTAACACTGCTCTTGCCGGCACCGCCCGTTCCGGTAATACCAAACACTGGGGCCACGGTCCGGCCGTTCCTACCAACACGAACATCATTTAAAAGCGATTGATAAGACTCTCCCCTCTCTGCCAAACTAATGGCGCGTGCAATATGAATAACCGGGCGTTGCTCCCCCAGCGGATCAACGGGGCAATCAGCCAACGAACCGGCCCGCGCTTGTTTACAGATATCGATAACTGCTGCGATCATTCCCTCCAAACCCAACCTGCGGCCATCGTCGGGCGAAAAGATCCGGTCAATACCATACGCATGAAGCTCCTCGATCTCTGCTGGTAAAATAGTGCCGCCCCCACCCCCTACGATCTTAATGTGACCGCATCCGCTTTGCACGAGCAGGTCTTTCATGTATTTAAAGAACTCCACATGCCCGCCCTGGTAACTGGTAATGGCGATTCCCTGCACATCCTCTTCTATAGCGGTCTCTACGATCTCTTTGACCGAACGATTATGGCCAAGGTGTATAATCTCGGCACCCTGCTGCTGTAAGATGCGGCGCATAATGTTGATGGCCGCATCATGGCCATCGAACAAACTGGCGGCGGTAACTATCCTGATCTTAGTAACGGATGATTGAACCATAAGGTGCGGGCTTGCCCGGGTTAAGACTTTGCAAAATTAACAAAAAACGAATGAGTGTTAGTATCCT
>CAZZLP010000117.1:0-4897 GCA_964654705.1 uncultured Chitinophaga sp. | reverse complement strand
ATGTCGATCTGATAAGCATCGATCGAGATCTCGAGCTTGCGCTGCAGCAATTTGGCGGTAAAGCCAAGGGTGTAGCTGAGCGATGTCTCTTGCTTTAACTTAGGAATACCCAGAATTTGTGCTGGGGTGCTCTCGTTGGTAAAGGTACCGCTCTCGGCAGGGACCAGTCCGGCAGGAGTACTAATAAAGAGCGTATTGGTCTTGGCATAGAACTTCTGTTGCTGTGAAGGTGCCCTAAAACCGGTGCTGGTCGACGCACGAATGGTAAAATTATCGCTGATCTTATAGCGCGTAGCCAACTTATAGTTAAGCGTACTGCCAAAATCAGAGTAATTCTCAAAACGCAGCGCCCCGGCTACCATGAACTTCTTGGAGAAATCTTGCTCCAGATCGGCGTACAGTGAAATATTGCTACGGTTGTTGTTCCCTTGGTTGCTGGGTAAGAAGCCGGCAAATACCTGTGCCCCGGCAGCAACGCCCGCTGCCGTGTTGTAGTTGCGGTAAGAAGCTTCTTCGCCGGCACGTATACCAAATTGATCCATCCGATACTCAGCACCGAAAGCTACGTTAAGCCCTTGCTTGACATCGAATTTTCTAGACAGATCGGCATTGAGCGTATTTTGTGAGAACTTGAGCCCGCCGGCATCGAACTCACGCTGCCAATTGCTACCCAAGGAAGCTTGCGTATAGTTGACAGAATTAGTAACGGTAAAATCAAAAGTATTACGGCCATAGGTATTGCTAAAATCTGCATCCCACTTTCCCATTTTTCCTTTTACTCCGAGGGCCGTAGAGAAGTCGCGTACATCCGAGTTGATCTCGGGTAAGAAGCCATTAGGATAAACGGCGAATACCGAAGTACGAACTGCAGCAGGCACACCCGATGGATAACGATAGAACCCGGCCGCGTTTCCTTTCTTGGCATTGATACCACCAAAGGCATAGAGTTGCCATCCACCCGATAAAGGATAAGAGAAATTATACATAACCCCTCCTCCTTTTATTCTAGAGTTACCAATACGCATATCAAAGCTATTACGGTTTAAACCGCGAGCTGCCATAATTGAATCATCACGATTCGCCGCGCCCACATTGGGATAAACCGCTCCGCTATAAGTACCACCGCGATTGGTCTCTCCGCGAGAAGTATATTCGCCGGTCAGATTCAAAAATCCTTTTGCGCCGACCTTTAATCCGTAGTTCAAAGCCCCTTGAATGGTTTGACCATCGGTCACCGATACTTTGGGGGCAGTACCGCCACTGACCACATAATCTCGATCATAAGAGGTCATATGTTGGCCGGCCGAAAAATTTCCGGTCAGTACACCGGTCTGTTGCTTGAGTACAATGTTGATAACCCCTGCAATGGCATCAGATCCATATTGCGCAGCGGCACCATCGCGTAAGATCTCGATACGCTCAATGGCATTGGCAGGAATGGCATTAAGGTCAGTACCCACGGTTCCTCTGTTGACTGTACCATTTACGTTTACCAGTGCCGACTGATGACGACGTTTTCCGTTGATGAGTACCAATACCTGATCGGGGCCAAGTCCGCGAAGTTGTGCCGGATCAACGTGGTCCGTTCCATCTGCAATGGCCTGGCGGGCCGATTGAAAAGAAGGTGCGATAAAGGTCAAGATCTGGTTCAGATCAACTTGCCCTACCTCATTGACCACTTGTCCGAGCGGAATAATATCTACCGGAACAGGAGAATCGGTCTTGGTGCGTGTTTGATTACGCGATCCGACCACCACTACGTTGTCCATCTCAATGCCCGGCTCTAATTGAATCTGCAAAGAAGAAGACGCGCCAAGAGTAAGTTGCATGGTCAGATATCCCACATTGCTGATACGAAGAGCCTTTACATCGGCACCTACCGAAAGGGTAAAAGCGCCCTTTGCATCGGTAAGGGTGGCTTGATTGGTTCCAGGCACTTGTACAACGGCGCCTACCAGCGGTTCACCGGTGGCTTTGCCCGTTACAGTGCCCTGCAAAGTTCGCTGCGCCTGTAAGACGCCTGCAAACAAAAAGGCGGTAATAAATAAAATAAGCGTTGGTTTCATGGTGTTGGTTTTGATACAATTTCGTACAAGGAAAAATCAAATCAAAAGTTCAATTTCAACAGCGTCCAAAAAAGACTTATTTTGATAAAAAATACTACTTATAATATTGATTATCATTTTATTAACAAAAAATGAACAAGAATTGAACTGGCGAGCCACTTTTCGGCAAATGCCCCAAAAAAGCTAACTTTCACAATCGGTCACGCAGGTATTAAACTAACCCGCAAGGTATTGGTCTTATGGGAACACGCACTACATCATCGCATGAATCAAATAAATTTCCTCGCTGCTACATGCATCGCTGCATTGATCTTATTTTCTTTTTTGGCCTGTCAAAAAAACGGAGGCAACACCGATAGCTACGCGGCTATCAAAGAAAAATTTGGCACCAAGATCGATCCGAACAACCTGGCTAACTATTCTAACCAGGCAAAGCCCCCTTACATTTTAAAAGACAACACTGCCGGCAATACCATTACCAATGCAAAAGCTACGGTCGGTCGCGTTTTGTTTTACGACAAGCAACTCAGCATCAACAATACGATTGCTTGCGGCAGTTGTCATATTCAAAAATTTGCCTTTGGCGACACGGCTATTGCCAGTTTGGGGGTATTGGACGGAAGAACCGGTCGTCACTCCATGCGACTGATCAATGCACGTTTCAGTAACGAAGAAAAATTTTTCTGGGATGAGCGTGCTGCCACGCTCGAAAATCAAACTACGCGTCCGATCCAAGACCATGCCGAAATGGGGTTCAGTGCGCAAAACGGACGCCCCGGACTAAGCACTCTGCTAACCAAACTAAAAGGCATCGGTTATTACCAAGAACTTTTCAAGTTTGCGTATGGAGATCAAAATATCACAGAATCGCGCTTGCAAGAATGTCTCGCACAATTTGTAAGAAGTATTCAGTCTTTTGATTCTCGCTACGACGAAGGCAGAGCCCTGGCGCCGCAAGACCAACAGCCTTTTCCAAACTACAGCGCACAAGAAAATCTGGGTAAAAATCTTTTTTTAACCCTCCCTCAATTCAATCCCATGGGTATTCGTACCGGGGGTGGCCTCGGTTGTGGCGGCTGCCATGCTTCTCCGGAGTTTTCTATAGATCCCAACAGCGGCAATAACGGCATCATTGGTAATCTGAGTGCAGCAGGAATCGACATTAACAATACCCGTTCTCCATCGCTTAGAGATATCGTCGGCCCAGATGGTAACCCTAATACCCCAATGATGCATACTGGTCAACTCCGCGGCTTACAAGCTGTGCTGGGTCATTATGCAAATATCAATGTAGCACCGGGCAACACAAGACTGGACCCCCGGCTAAGACCGAACGGTGTCGGGCAACAATTAAACCTTTCGCAAACCGAGGTAGACGCGGTCATAGCGTTTATGCGTACCCTTACCGGCCGAAATGTATATACGGATGCACGCTGGTCCGATCCTTTTAAATAAGGGTAACCTAAAATATCTATAGATTTACCATACTCTAAAGCCAGAAAGCATGAAAACAACAACATTGCTGCTTGCTCTCTTGATTAGCGCTATGTGTAATGCACAGGAGCAGCCTAAGCCGATGAAGCTCGATAAAAAGAAGAAAGTATACGAGGTACTCGCAAGTTGTGGCACGTGCAACTTCAAATTAAAGGGGGAGGGTTGCCAACTGGCCATTAAGATGAACAATAAATATTATTGGGTAGACGGCACCACTATAGATGAGCACGGAGATGCCCATGGCGACGATGGATTCTGTAATATCGTCAAAAAAGCCAACGTACAAGGCACCATCGAGGGAGATCGCTTTAAGGCCACTTATTTCGAAGTGGCCAAAAAAGACTAATTCGTCTTTTTTGGAGGAAGGGCAAAGGCCTTGGCTTCATGCTCAAACTGTCCATGATGCGCTCCATCACAGAAAGGCTTATTCTTGCTGAGCCCACAGCGACATAGCCCCACGATCTCGCGACCCCCCAGGTCGTACGTATTCCCCTCGCGATCTACAAGGGTAAAATCGCCCTCGACCTTTAGCGATCCGTTTTTGTTGACGGTAATTTTGGTAGACATAGCAACTATTTTATAATAAGGATAGCAATTTACCGATAGCCCGCCAAAACAGCAAACCTTCTAGTCAAATCAGCCCCCCCATCGCTCCAACCGGTAAACCGGCTGGCCCAACCAACAACCCTCCGGAATCGATATATTTGAATTACTTAAATCTTAATCTGCCTGCCATGAATCCATCTCTCCACTCACTAGCGGCCGGGTTGCTCATGACCTTTGTCATACTGATGATGACCCCCGCCTGTAAAAACAATACTGTGAAAAAAGACCCTGTACAATGGCCCGCCGGTATGAAGGCGCCCGTAGCCATCAAAAAAGAAAAGATCCTGAGCGCCCATGGCGATAATCGCATGGATGAGTATTATTGGATGAACGATTATTTTAAAAAGGGACCGGACAGTTCGCTGGTGGTCGATTACCTTACCGCAGAGAATGCCTATCTCGACACCATGCTCTCGCCGGTCAAGACATTTCGCGAATCGCTGTTTACAGAAATGAAAGCCCGGATTCAAGAAAAAGATGAGTCGGTTCCTGTTTTAAGCAATGGCTATTATTACTATACCCGCACCGAAGAGGGAAAGCAGTACTATAAATACTGTCGCAAAAAAGGGAGCCTCGATGCTCCCGAAGAGATCTTACTCGATGTCGATAAGATGGCAGAGGGGCATGGGTATTTTGGGGTCACCGGCTTTAGTGTAAGCCCCGACAATAAATTGCTAGCCTACGGCGAAGACTTGGTTTCGAGAAGACAGTACACCATCAAGATAAAAAAT
>CAZZLP010000116.1:0-4955 GCA_964654705.1 uncultured Chitinophaga sp. | reverse complement strand
AGCGCGAAGTAGGGCTTACCGCCAAAGTTGATCGCCCAATCGATGGTAAGGGCCCAGGTAATGAAACTTACCGCCGTAGAGGTGCCGGTAATGCCGTAGATAAAACCGGCGGTGTGCAGACTGGTATCACGCAAGCCCATCTCCTTGTCCAATCCGTGAATAGGAAAAGGCGTAAACACATCATGCAACTTATAGCCCGCGCGACGAACTTTTTTTACAGCAGGGAACAGCACGGCCTCGTCGGTAAAGCTGCCTACTATGAATTTCTTTTTCGCCATACTATCTTTTTTCGGTTTTTATTAATGCTCCTGAAGATGATGATCGCTGAATTGCGTTACCGTATCTTCTTCTTCTTTGGTCATTTTGGCCTTATAGTTTTCTCCATTCTTCTTAAGAATATGCTTGATCTCGGCGATCGCAATGACCGGGAAGAATTTAGAGAATAAAAAGTAACAGGTAAAGAAGAGTCCGAACGTACCCATGTAAAACCCGACCTCCCAAATAGTGGGAGAGTAATAGGTGCTCCAGGCCGAAGGCAGGTAGTCGCGATATACCGAAGTAACGATAATCACAAACCTTTCGAACCACATACCGATATTGACCAAAATCGACATAAAGAAGGTCACAAAAAGATTACGACGCATCTTGCGGAACCAAAAGATCTGTGGAGACAGCACGTTACAACCCATCATCAGCCAATAACTCCATCCATAGGGGCTGTTCAGGTTCAAGCGATTTTCTTTGAAGGCGAACCACTCGTAATCTACCGCACTGTACCAGGCCATGAACAGCTCGGTCAGGTACGCAATGCCTACGATCGAACCGGTCAGCACGATCACCTTGTTCATGACATCGATATGTTCGATGGTAATATATTCTTCTAGCGAGAGTACTTTACGGGTTACGAGCAAAAGTGTTTGCACCATGGCAAACCCCGAGAAGATGGCACCAGCTACGAAGTAAGGAGGAAAGATCGTCGTATGCCATCCGGGTACGACCGAGGTGGCGAAGTCGAACGATACGATCGTATGCACGGAAAGTACCAGTGGGGTACTTAAGCCGGCCAATACCAACGATAATGCCTCATGACGCTGCCAGTGCTTGGTAGAACCGGTCCATCCAAAAGAGGCGACACCATAAAATGCTTTTCTCCATTTGAGTTTGGCTCGGTCGCGTAGCGTAGCCAGATCGGGAATCAATCCGGAATACCAGAAGAGCAGCGATACAGTAAAATAGGTAGAGATCGCAAATACGTCCCACAGCAGGGGCGAGTTAAAGTTGACCCACAGCGGACCGCGGCTGTTGGGATAAGGAAATACAAAGAAGGCGTTCCAGACACGACCCATGTGCCATACCGGAAACTGTCCGGCGCACATCACCGCAAAAATGGTCATGGCCTCAGCGGCACGATTAACACCGGTTCTCCATCCCTGACGAAACAGTAGCAAGATGGCCGAGATCAGCGTACCCGCGTGACCGATACCTACCCACCATACGAAGTTGGTAATGTCCCAACCCCATCCGATGGTACGATTCAGGTTCCACTGCCCGGTACCATAGATTACTTCGGTGGTCACGGAGACAATGCCGAACAAGAGCAATCCCAACGAGATCAAAAATCCCGTCCACCATAACCGAGAAGGCTTGGCCTCTACGGGGCGACAGATATCTTCAGTTACCTGGTGGTAATCCTTGGTACCATCGACCAAGGGAGCTCTTACCTGTGATTCGTAGCGGAGTAATGACATAATAATGATTGATATAGTTGGTTCAGGTATTAATGATGGGCAGCTTCGGGTTTAGCGGTTTCGTGCGCAGGAGCGGCATGATCTGCTTTTTCAGCACCATGATCGGCTTCGGCCGCAGCATGATGCGAATCGGCTTCGATAATCTCGTCGGTATTGCGCACTTTGGCCAAATAGCTGACATTGGGCAACACGTGTAGCTGCTCCAGTACATAGTAGCTCCTGTTGGTGTTGTTGGCGCGCACCGCAGTAATGGCGCTGTTACGATCATGCACGTTACCAAATACGATGGCGTTCGATGCACAAGCGGTTTGGCAAGCTGTCTTGGCTTCACCGTCTTGCAAAGGACGCCCTGCTTTCTTCGCTTCAAGTTTGGCAGCTTGCAGACGCTGAAAACAGAACGAACATTTTTCGATCACCCCGCGCGAACGGACCGTTACATCAGGGTTCAGTACCATCCGGGTCAGGTCATCGTTCATTTGTTCGATGACCGGATCGAGTTTACCGACCAGTTGCTGATCGCGGTTGTTGGGGAAGCTGTCGGCACCGGTATAATCGGCCCAGTTAAAACGACGCACCTTGAACGGACAGTTATTGGCGCAGTAGCGGGTACCGATACAACGATTATAGGTCATTTGGTTGATCCCTTCCGAACTATGGTTGGTGGCGGCTACAGGACAAACGTTCTCACAAGGAGCATTGTCGCAGTGCTGACACATCATGGGTTGAAACACCACCCCCTTCAACTCATCGGGATTGGCAGCATCACTTACAAAATAGCGGTCGATACGCAGCCAGTGCATATCATGGTAACGAAGTACTTCGCTTTTACCGACCACCGGAACATTGTTCTCTGCATGACAGGCTACCACACAGGCGCCACAACCATAGCAGGCATTCATATCGATGTTCATGCCCCACTTGATACCGGGTTGCTCGTGCATCGGATACAACGTACCTTCTTTACGAAAATCGGTGGTGAGTCCGTCCTTGCTTTTTCCAAAGGTCTCTTCGAGATGATGACGATAGTCGGGAATAACGGAAGGATGTTTTTTGAGCGTGGCCAGCGTGGTCTCGCGTACCACTTCGACTCGATCCTCATAGGTATTGTGGATCTGCATCTGTGTCACTTTCTCTTTGCGCTTGGCATCGGTAATGGTACAGGCTGTGTTATAGGAGAGTCCGTTATCGGTGCTTGTTACCAGTACATACGCATTCTTTCCGACACCGGCAGCGGTGCGACCCAGTTTTTCACCTCGGCCATATCCCAATGCGACCGCGATAGTGTTGGATTGCATACCGGGAATCACCAACACAGGCAACTCGATCTCGTTCTTTGCGACGGTAATTTTAATGACGGGCTTTTGCGGATAGTATTCGTAGTTGTTACTTTCTTTTTCGGTACCGTTCAACAGGTTAACGCCTAACAATTCCTTGGCCATCGCCATACTGATCAGCGCATAGTTGCCCCAAGTAGCTTTCGAGATCGCATCGGGCAACTCCTGCAACCAAGGATTGGTAGCGCCGGTGCCCGTACCGATAGAGGCCTTTTGGTACAATACGATCTCGGTGCCATTGACCGCAGGCGCGGCGGTAATAGCTTGTGCTGCACCTGCGAGGGCCGCACTGCTGTAGGAACCGGCAGCGACAGGGAGTGATTTATCTTGCAAGCCTTCTTGCAATACCGTATTAAAGGCGGCCTCAGAACCCAGGGTCTTGGTCCAGTATTGTTTAAAATATTCTTCGTATGAAGTATCGTTACCACTCCACTTTAACAATGAAGTTTGAAAGGCCCTTGTTTTAAATAAAGGATAGATAGTAGGTTGAATAAAGCTCACCACACCGCTCTTGGGAGCCGCATCACCCCAGCTTTCGAGGTAATGAGGAGAAGGAATAACAAACTGACAAAGTTCCGTAGTCTCGTCCAAGCGTTCGCTGAACGATACGCTCAGTTTGACTTTACCGACAGCCGATGCAAACGCAGCGGCATCGTGATAACTATAAGCAGGATTAGCGCCGTAGATCATAAGGGCGCCGACCGTACCGGCCTGCATATCTACCATCAATTGCTCGAATTCGCTGTCGATACCGGCACGGTAATTGACCGGCTTGCCCCAATCGATGGTCTTTCCAAAAGCACCAATGGCATTGTTGATCGCATTGACGACGACCTGCACATTCTTATCATTACTGCCGCAGACGACCAGTGCGGCTCCTTTATGGCGCAACAAATCAGCGGCGACCTTTTCTACACCCGCCTTGAGTTTCGCATCTTTAATACCATTGACACCCGATCCTGACACGGCAGATAATAAGGCCAGGGCCACTACTCCGGTCTCGGAAGGACGGCACACAAAGCGCTCGTCGGCGCTGGCACCCGTCATGCTCAGGTATCCTTCAAATTGGTAATGCTTACTCATCGAAGGATTCTTCTCGTCTATCTTTCTTTTTGCTGCATATCCTTTGGCAAACTCAACGGGGCTTAACCAGCTACCCAGAAAATCGGCACCCAGGCTCACAATCACATCGGCAGCAGAAAAATCATAAGAAGGAAGACGACGACCAAATCCGGAAGCTTCATTGGCCAATAACATACCGCTGTAAGAAACCGCATCGTATTGTACATGACGAAGTCCGGGATAAGCGGCGATGATCGCTTGTGTAGAGGGAGAATTGAGCGTACTGGTCAATAATACTTTACTGCCACTGGCCTTTTGCATGGCATCGGCCACCAATTGATCGAATTGTTCGAACGTGGGAACTTCTTCGAAACGAGCATCGGCACCGTTGCCTACTCTTTGTTGCGGAAAGCGAAGACGATGCGTGTCATAGAGGTCCAGAACCGACGCTTGTACACGAGCAGAGGTTCCTCCGCCGGTAAAAGCGCAGCGGTCGTTTCCTTCTATTTTAATGGGGCGGCCATCGCGAACTTTGGCAAGTACGGGAACCACATCACCCTCTTGTACAAAAGTGGTGGCATAATACTGAGCCACACCCGGAATAATGTTCTCGGGGCGGTTGGCAAAGGGAATGGCTTTCTTGACCGGAATGGTACACCCTGCCGCAAGGCTGGCGGCAGCAGTGCTGAATCCCAGGTATTTCAAGAAATCCCGGCGGGGGGCCTTGGCATCGAGCAGGCCTTTATCGTCAAAGCCCTCAAAGGGTAACTCTTCGCGAAACTCATCTTGCTGTTGCTTGGCAAATTGCTCG
>CAZZLP010000115.1:0-5001 GCA_964654705.1 uncultured Chitinophaga sp. | reverse complement strand
ACGATTGTTCGTATTGGAAGGATATGGGAAAATTATATAAAAATCTTATGTACGGCCGGCAAGTATGCCCAGGTTGGCAGACCGGCCTTACAAGTTAAACCAGTAAGTCGCTTTTAAGACAAGCGCACTTCCTTTTGAGCGGAACAGATCGGCATAGTAATTATCGGTGTAGACAATAAACAGGTCAGACACCGGGGCGAACCTCCATTGAAAACGAACATTCACATTGATATTATTGATCTGGTTATTGTACTGGATAAGGGTCGATAAGAACAATGATTTAGTAAATGTCAGGTCAATTTTGGGCCCAACCAAAATGAGATCTCTGCTGGTATAGGGTAGTGGAAATCGTAGCCTGTTGTAAGAAAACACCGATGCTATACTGCCATAGGGCTGAATTCTGTAGTTAACTTCAGCATCCAGATTGACCCTTGTGCCATTAAAGTATTGTCCTATCCTGGAATTTAGTCGCACCGCCATTCTTTTTCGCTGGTCCGTTGCAAGGCTGCAAATAAAGGAGGTATAATTATAAGATGTGTTCTCTTTTAGTTTCTCGCCCCCCATGTTGGTTGGGTCAAAATCACTTGTTAGTTTGGTATAATCATTTCTGATTCGCATCAAGAGCGTAGCATAATTTTTATACTGAATGTTGAAGATGATATTCACATCATAGTCAGTGATACCAATAGAAGGAAAAATGGTGACATCATAATCGAACATAGGGCCCCATCTGTTGATACGGCCTTTTTTGGGATAGAACTTTGGCTGTGCATATCCTGCCAGCCTATACAGTCCTTTTCTTCTTAGAAAACCTACTTCAGGATTAAAGTTCTCTCCTATATAATATAACGTCTGCTTTGCCTCGAAAAAGCGTTTGTTGTAGAACATGTTGGTTCCCAAAACGGCATTATCATTGGTTTTGCTCGGATCGAACGATTTCATAAAAAAGAACTTACCGTTCCATACATTGCTCTTCGAGGCAAGGTTATAATCTACTCCCGCTACTCTGTTAAAATCCTTTACACCTATCCCATCTTTATTAGTGAAAATAAAGCTCAGGTTCGATCGGCCGAATACCCGTTGCTGTAAGCTGAGAACGGAATAGTTGTAGGCGGGTTCATTGATAGTTGGAATGGCGGCTGATTTCATCTCGAGCAAGCCTATTCTCAGATTATTATTTATTTTACCGCTAAGCCTAAAGCCAGCATCAATCTTATTTTGAATATTTTGTCCGGTGCTTTGATCTCTTGTTACGCCGATCCTTCTCGAAAAGAAAGGCCGGAGGCCATCCATTCCAAAGTTTGCAAAGAGATCTGCATTTTCTAAGAAGAATTGTCTTTTTTCCGGAAATAAAATTTCAAATCGGTCAAGATTGGTGACCTGGTTATCTACCTCTACCTGCGAAAAATCAGGATTTACCGTAAGATCGAGGTTGAGCGAAGAGCCGATCCCGATTTTTGCATCACCCCCCACCATTAGTGAAGAAGTGGTATTGAACGTATTACCGCCCGGTACGGGTCTTCTAAAGCTTCCTGGCGAAACGTAAGGGATGAGTGACATGTTCATCCCTTTTTTTTCAATGGGGGTTTCGAACGAAATGGGCTTCGAGTAAGCCAGTGAAATGGGGGAGAATTGATTAGGTATCCTAGACCAGCTTGATCTCTCTGCATTATAACTGTCTAATTTATAAAAATTGATCAGCCATTTATCAGATCCTTTTTTATAGCGGATCGTATTCAAGGGAATGGCCAACTCGGTCGTCCAATAATCCTCTTGAATTTTAGCCTCGCTGTACCATTTATTATCCCACGATAAACTAAGGTCTTCACCCACCACGCCTCCATTTACCACGAGCCCCTCTCTTTGCACTCCATAGGGGTTGATTCCGAACGAAAATCCATTCATTCGGTCCATAAACGGATCGATACTCACTACGAATGCGTCAAAGGCCTCTCCCCGAAAATCTCTTCTTAAAGAGGGGGTGGTAAAAGGCTGGTTTTTTATGCTCTTGTAAATTTTTGCCGCAACGTATAAAAATTTATCATCGTACGATACCATGATTTCTTGCGTGGTTTTACTGGTGAGGGTATCAGTAGGAAAATTTTGAATAAAATAGATGCTCTTTTGGGCCTCTTTCCAGGTCTCTTCATTGATCAGCCCATCGACCTTTATAGGGTCGATGACCCTTTTTGCGTAATAGCCGGTATCCAGTTTGTTTTTGATGGCATTATACGAGGTCTGCTGTGTTTTTGCAGCGAAACCAGTTATGACCCCTAGAACTATGAGAATAATTGATCGAAGCATGTTGAGGCGCAAATGTAAAGTAGTCCCGCCCAGAATCGAACTGGGATCAAAAGTTTAGGAAACTTCTATTCTATCCATTGAACTACGGGACCGGCCGAACCAGTGCTTACTTTGTCGCTCCAACGCAAGATCATTGTTTCGCAAAAAAGCGGAAAGGGAGCTGGCAGCAAACAAAGAGCGATACGATCAACAGTGCTGGTTAAAGCGAGGCAAATATACAACATCGGTAGCC
The DNA here is from genome assembly GCA_964654705.1 of uncultured Chitinophaga sp. Taxonomy (GTDB): domain Bacteria; phylum Bacteroidota; class Bacteroidia; order Chitinophagales; family Chitinophagaceae; genus JJ008. Next base: position 2,465 of record CAZZLP010000115.1, on the reverse strand, counting down.
CCTGTTTTTCGTAAATTAGTTGTTCAAATAAAGGCATACTTGACAGAGCAAGAACTCATAGCGGGGTTAAAACGAGGAGAGGAGACTTGTTTTCAATACTTGGTAGAAACCTATCAAGACATGGTTTACAACACTGCCTATGGTTTGTTGCAACAAGCCCAGGATGCCGAAGATGTGGCTCAGGAAGTTTTCTTGCAAGTCTTTCGCTCCATCCATAGTTTTAAAGCGGAGGCCAAGCTGTCGACCTGGCTCTACCGGATCACCACTAGCCGGGCACTTGACCTGATCCGGGCCAAAAAAAGTAAGAAACGATTTGGCACCATCCAGCGTTTATGGGGCGGAGACGAAGAGGTGGCCCTTGATATTCCGGACGTGCATCACCCCGGGGTGGCGTTGGAACAAAAAGAAGATGCAGGGCAGCTTTTACGGGCCATCACTAAATTACCAGAAAATCAACGAGTTGCATTTGCGCTTCACAAACTTGAAGGACTATCGTACCAAGAGGTCAGCGAGGTGATGAAAAATAGTGTGGCGGCCGTAGAATCGTTGATGCACCGGGCGCGACTGAATCTGAAAAAGATCTTGGAGCAACAGATTTCATCCTAAAAATCGAAAGTTTTACCTTCTCCATACGTCAAAACAATCTTGCATGCAACATTCATCTTCAGACAATATTGATCGGATCTTATCGAGTCTCGACAAGGTCGAGCGCGTGCCGGCCCCACCCTATTTTTACACAAGACTTCGGGCCAGGGCCGAGCAAGCACGGCCTGTTGCGCAAGGCTGGTTGCGTTTACAGCCCATCGCGCTGGTAGGAATGTTGTTGGTCTTGTTGCTGATCAATGGCTGGTTGATCAATACGCCCGTTGCGAACCTTGCAGTGGCCCCTGCTGCAAGCATCACGGAGCCTGAAGATGAGTTACAGTCACTCGCTTTCGATGACAGGGCAACCGACCACTTGATTGCCGAGGCAGATATATCGCTGGATACCGCTCAAAAATAATAGTACCCTCATGGATAAGTTTTCTCCTCGCACGCTCTCGGTCGCAGTCATCCTGTTGCTGCTGATCAATTCGGGATTGGTGATCTTCTTGGTAATGGAAAGAAACCGTAATCATGGTCAATCATCCAATCCGAGCCGCGAAGACGCCTTTGAACGTATGGCGCGCACGCTGGGTTATACCGATACACAAAAAGAAAGACATCAGGTATTGCGCAAAGAGCATATCGATCTTATGCGACCCTTGTATGATTCTATCCGTCAGATAAAGGTGTTGCTCTATTCCCGCACCAATATTGTAGAGGAGTCAGATAGTCTTTTTATTAAATACATGACCAAGATGAACGAGTGGCAGTCTCGCATCAACCAATCGAATTATGCGTATTACAAAAAAGTGCGCAGTTTACTTTCGCCTGCGCAGCAGCCACGTTATGACTCGATGCTGATAAGAATGATAGAGCGGGGCAGAAGGGATAGCAGCCATCACCGATAGATCCGTTCGATCGCATCCTTGTATTTCTCCAAAACCACTTTTCGTTTCAGCGATAATTTAGGGGTGAGTTCTCCGGTATCGACACTCCATTCTTGTGAGAGCAGTTCAAACTTTTTGACCTGCTCTACGGGGTTAAAGAACTTATTGAAGCTTTCGATCAATTCTTTAAAATGTTCGAGCACGCGCGGTTCATGAATCAATGCTTCTGAAGCGGTGGCGCTAATGCCTTGCTGACGGGTCCATTCTTGCAGATTCGGAAAAGAGGGTACGATCAGAGCGCTCACGAATTTTTGGTCGGCCCCGACCACCATCACTTGCTCTACGTAGATGGATTCCTTAAGTCTGCTTTCGATCGGAAGCGGAGCTACATACTTACCGCCACTGGTCTTAAAAAGTTCTTTTTTGCGGTCCGTAATCTTTAAAAAACCGCGGGGACTAAAGGCGCCGATATCACCGGTGCAAAACCAGTCTCCCTGCATGACTTCGGCGGTGATATCCGGACGTTTGTAATAGCCCATCATGATATTGGGACCTTTGCACAAGATCTCACCGTCTTCGGCGATCTTTACTTCTACATCGCTGATCATCGGACCTACCGAGCCAAACTCGCGGCCCTCTTCTTCGTATCGGTTTACGCAAATGACCGGCGAGGTTTCTGTTAATCCATATCCTTCCATAATGGTAATGCCGGCTGCGGTAAAGATGCGGATCAGCCGTACCTGGCAAGCCGCACCCCCACTAATGATCGCCTTTACATTTCCGCCAAGCGCTTCTCTCCACTTGCTAAAAATAAGTTTATTGGCAATGGCCAGTTGCATCCGGTAGCCGATGGGCAGCGAGGTATTGATCTCAAATTTTTCGGCCAGTCCGTGGGCCCAGAAAAAAAGTTTTTTCTTGGTACCGGTCAGCTCCGCTCCCTTTGCCATGATCTTGTCATACACTTTTTCGAGCAAACGGGGCACGGTGGTAAAC
>CAZZLP010000114.1:0-5025 GCA_964654705.1 uncultured Chitinophaga sp. | reverse complement strand
CCTTACCGGACTGATCGTTGGCGGGGGCATGGCGTATGTATTTACCAGAATACACCAAATACGTATCTTCGATACAGTAACAACTCCTTCTCTTTAATGGATCTTTTTATTCTGGGTGTTCTTATTTTGCTCAATGGCCTTTTTTCTATGTCAGAGATCGCCCTTGTATCGGCCCGCAAGGGCCGGCTCGAGAGCCTGGCCGATAAGGGAGACAGTAAAGCCAAACTGGCCCTGAAGCTCTCGCAACATCCCGAACTTTTTTTATCGGCTGTACAGATCGGTATTACGCTGATATCGATCGTAACCGGGGTCTACTCGGGAGAGCGCTTCGGAAAAGACCTGCAGCCTTATGTAGAACAAACGGGCGTCTCGGCCGCGGCGGCCGAAACCCTATCGACCGTACTGATCGTGGTGGTCATTACTTTTTTATCGATCATCTTTGGCGAATTGATACCCAAACGTATCGGACTGCTGCGCTCCGAGAAGATCGCCAAAGCCGTGGCAGGCCCCATGCAATCGTTTGCTCATATGACCCACCCGATCGTCTGGCTATTGAACAGAAGCAGCGATCTTTTCTTCAGACTCTTTAATATCCGCAAGACCAAAGAAGATGCCATTACCGAAGAAGAGATCAAAACCCTTATTACCGAAGGCACCGAAGCCGGCACCATCGAAGAGGCCGAGCAAGACATTATAGAAAGGGTCTTTCACCTGAGCGACCGCAACATTACATCGCTCATGACCCACCGCAGCGATATTATCTGGTTCGACGAAAACGATAACGAAGACAAGATCAAAGAAAAGATCTTGCAAGAGCCCCACTCGGTCTACCCTATCTGTAACGGCTCGATCGATTCGATCATGGGCGTTGTCTCTATCAAAGACCTGTACGTTAGCCCCGACCAACAGCCTTTTGGAGAGATCATGCAACCAGCCTTGTTTATTCCTGAGAATTTGTCGGCCTACCAGGTGCTGGAACGATTCAAAGCCTCCAAGAACCATTCGGCCTTTATTGTCGATGAGTACGGCAGTATCTTAGGAATGCTGACCCTCAATGACATCTTGGAAGCCATTGTAGGAGAGATCTCGCAAGAGGACGTACCCGACTATGCCATTACCGAGCGAGAAGATGGAAGTTTCTTGGTCGATGCACAGATTCCTTTCTATGATTTTTTGACACGTTTCGAAAAAACAGCCTGGATGAACGAGGGCGAGCAGGATTTCGATACGTTGGCCGGTTTTATTTTGCACCGGCTGGAAAGAATCCCCAAAGTCGCCGATAAACTAAGTTGGAAAGGCTTTACCATCGAGATCATGGACATGGATGGTTACCGTATCGACAAGGTACTGGTGAGTATCAGTGATGCCTTGCGCGAAGAAATGCAATAAGCTTACTCAAAGTCGAGCTGCACCAGGTGAGCGGGATTATCCAGCTTGGTACTTTTTTTTCCTTTGGCCGTAGTTACATGAAAGATATTGACCTGATCGGCGAATTGCTCGTAAAGCAATTTTGAGTAACACGTAACCCGCTGCACCGAAGCAGCGATATTGACTGCCTCTAAATACACATAGACCGCCTCTTTTTCTTGCTCAAAGCCCAAGTATTGCAGCGCCACCGGCTTATCGTTGATCTGCAGCTGCAACCTGGAGCGCAAATAGCGGCTTACCAGTGTGTCCATCTTTTCGTGCAGGGCTGCTTCGGTAAGATCGGCCTTGGTGTTATAGACCGTCTTTAGTGTTGCCTCAAAATCGTCGGTAAAGAACTTAGACTGCACCTCGAGCGTGCGGGCCGCTGTATTCTGGTTGATCTCTGTAACGCTTACATGAAAGGGATGTGCCATGGATAGCCTTTTCGCTACCACTTTTTCCGGTAAAAGGGGCACCATCCACCATAAAAAAAGCGCTAAGACCGTTTGCATAAAATATTTTCAGATCACAAAACTCTGCATTATTTTCAAGCTTCGCGTTAAAAATATTGACCGAACCACCCCTACGGGGGCATTTGAACCATGGAGACGCTACTATTTTACTTTCCGTTGGGCTGGGAACATATTCTTAGTGTGGACGCCCTCGATCACCAGGCCTTCTTAGCCGCCATGGGAGCCTCTTTTTTTATCATGGACTGGAGAAGACTCCTAGTAGTAATCACGGCCTTTACCGTGGGCCACTCGCTGACACTGGCCCTAAGTGTTCTACAGGTGATCTCGATAAGCAGCCATTGGGTAGAGATACTCATTCCGATCACCATCTTACTGACCGCGGCCCAGCAGTGGAGGGGGCGCTCACACGACCAACGCCAGAACTTGCTGTTGTACGGGTCTGCGCTTTTCTTTGGGTTTATTCACGGAATGGGCTTTGCCAACAATATCCGCTTTATGCTCTCGCAAGACCAGTCGCTTGGGTGGGGTCTGCTGGGATTTAACCTGGGGCTCGAAGCCGGCCAGCTGGTCTTTATGGCCTTCTTTTTGGTGCTGGCGCAAGGAGTAGTACACTTTTTACGTTTAGAGAAGCAGCAATGGACCCGATCCGTTGCAGTGCTTACCTTTGCACTCTCGCTGTACATGATCGTTCAACGAATTACACTTACATAAAATCTACCTGTAATGAAATCCACTTTACTCCTTTTACTGGTGTGCATGACAAGCCTGGTGTTTGCCCAAAACATCCAGAACAACCCCAACAGTAACCACGGTAATAAATTTGAGCAATTGGGAACCACTTTTCCAACCCCCAACGAATACCGCACGGCCAGTGGCGCCCCCGGTCCTCGTTACTGGCAACAGCGTTGCGATTATGACATACGCTGCGAGCTCGACGAAAAAAAGTTAATGCTCAAAGGATCGGAAACGGTCACTTACTTTAATAATTCTCCCGATGTGCTCACTTACCTCTGGCTGCAATTGGACGAGAACGAACACAGCTCAGTCAATAATGCCAACTATCAAGATAGCGAGCCCATGAGCAGGCAGATGAGCGTACAGCAATTAAAGCAGCTCGAAGAGAACAAGGGCGACAATGGCTATGGCTTTATCATCCGCAAGCTTACCGATGCTGCCGGTAAAGCGCTTCGCTATACGATCAACAAGACCATGATGCGCGTAGAACTGCCCGCTCCTCTTAAACCCGGACAGCGTTTTGTCTTTATGCTCAACTGGGATTATCGCATCTCGAACCGCATGACCATTGGTGGTCGCGGCGGCTATGAATATTTTGCAGAAGACGGCAATTACTTATTTACCATGACACAGTGGTACCCTCGTCTTTGCGTCTATAGCGACTTTAAAGGATGGCAAAATCAGCAGTTTACCGGTCGTGGCGAATTTGCCCTGACCTTCGGAAATTTCAAAGTGCAGATGACCGTTCCCGCCGATCACGTGGTACTCTCTACCGGAGAATGTCAAAATTATCCGATGGTGCTTACCGCTGCGCAACAAGCCCGCTGGAAGCAAGCACAAACGGCCAAAGAACCCGTTGAGGTCGTTACACTCGCCGAGGCCAAAGCCGCAGAGAAAACAAAATTGACCACTAAAAAAACCTGGATCTACAAAGCCGATAATGTTCGGGACTTTGCGTGGACCTCTTCCAGAAAATTTATATGGGATGCCATGCCCATCTTAGTAGAAGGCAAGAAAGTAATGTGTATGAGCGGCTATGGTAAAGAGGCCTACGGCTTGTACCGCCCCTACTCTACGAAAGCAGTGGCCCATACCATCAAGACCTACTCGAAGTTTACCATACCCTATCCTTATCCGGTGGCGCAAAGTATCGAAGCCGCTAACGGAATGGAATATCCCATGATCTGCTTTAATTATGGCAGAACCGAAAAGGACGGCACCTATAGCGAAGGCACTAAAAACGGAATGCTGGGGGTAATCATTCACGAAGTAGGGCACAATTTCTTTCCGATGATCATCAACAGTGATGAAAGACAATGGAGTTGGATGGACGAAGGGCTCAATACGTTCGTGGAGTACCTGGCCGAAGAGTTGTGGGATAATAAATTTCCCAGCCGCAGAGGCCCTGCCGCCTACATTACCGACTATATGAAACTCCCGAAAGATCAATTGGAGCCTATCATGACCAACAGCCATAACATTGTGCAGTTCGGCCCCAATGCTTATTCAAAACCCGCCACGGGTCTCAATATTTTACGCGAGACCATTATGGGTCGCGATCTTTTTGATTACGCCTTTAAAGAATATGCCAGAAGATGGGCCTTTAAACATCCCGAGCCGGCCGACTTGTTCCGTACCCTCGAAGATGCCAGTGGCGAAGACCTCGATTGGTTCTGGAGAGGATGGTTCTATAGTACCGAAGCTTGTGATATTTCGCTCGACACGGTAAAATATGCCGTAGCCGATACTGGTGCGGCCAATGTGGGAACGGCTCGCACGACCACCATGCGTCGCAGTGCCGACAAACCACTGGTTAATGCCTTTGAAGATATCTCCAAGATTAGAAACCGTACTGACAGTTCTATAGTGTTTACCACTGATGCCGACACGACCCTTCGCGATTTTTACTGGCGCTATGCAAGAGGGCTGGAGCCCTATGATACCTCTCGCAAAGAGATTACCATGGGCGGCGGTGGACCCGAGCTAATGACCGAAGAAGAAAAAACAAGATATGCCAACCTGCACCAGTACGAATTGACCTTCTCGAACAAAGGAGGTCTGGTCATGCCTATTATCATTGAGTGGACCTATAAAGACGGCACCAAAGAAACCGAAAAGATACCGGCACAGGTATGGCGACTCAACGAAAAGAAAGTGGTCAAATCTTTTGTAAAAGAAAAAGAAGTGGCTTCAATCAAACTCGACCCCATGCGCGAGACCGCAGACATCGACGAAAGCAATAACAGCTGGCGTACTATGGCGGCCCCTTCGCGGTTCAGCGTCTTTAAGCAAGGTCAAACCGGTGGAAGACGCAGCGGAGGCGGACAAGCGGGCAACCCGATGCAACGCGCGCAAGAAGCCAAAAAAGGATTTTAAGAACAAAGGCCGAAAGCCAGCGGAAGTTCAAGAA
>CAZZLP010000113.1:0-5028 GCA_964654705.1 uncultured Chitinophaga sp. | reverse complement strand
AAAATTAAGTTTTGCCCATTAATTTTACAGCCCCATGCGAAATGCCCCGTTCTGGTGGATCTTTATAGGATTCCTTTTTTTGCTTGACCTCTATGTGTTTCAGGTAATGCGTCATTTGAGTGCGGGCGCAACCCCCAGGGCAAGGGCCATGCTACATGGATCTTATTGGTTTATCTCGATCTTTTCGTTGGTGTTGCTGCTGTTTTTGCCAACGCTTTTTTCTAAGAACGCCGGACAAGTGGCCCGCTCGGTTCTTTTTGCGGTAATTGCAGGTCTTTTTTTGGCGAAATTACTGGCGGCCTTCTTTTTTCTGACCGATGATGTGAGAAGGGCATTGCAATGGGGTATTACCAAGGTCTTGCCCGCAAAAACGGAGGGCACCGGCGCTGCAGCATCCGATCTAATTACCCGCTCTGCTTTTTTAAGTTGGGCCGGTATGCTGGCCGGCACCGGGCTCTTTGGTATGCTCACCTACGGTATGGGCAACCGCTACCGTTACCAGGTTAAGAAGCTCCGTCTGACATTTGACAATTTGCCGAAAGCTTTTAACGGATTGCGTGTGGCGCATATCTCCGACATTCACTCCGGCAGTTTTACCGACCGCTCGGCCGTAGAACGTGGTGTAGAAAAGATTTTGGCACAAAAACCCGATCTAATCTTGTTTACCGGCGATCTGGTCAATAATCTGGCCAGCGAAATGACACCTTACGTCGATCTGTTTGGTCGTCTTCAGGCGCCCCTCGGTGTCTATTCTGTATTAGGCAATCATGATTATGCAGATTATGTTCGCTGGGATAGTGCGACAGCCAAGCAGGCCAACCTGGAATCACTCAAGCAACTACAGCGGCAAATGGGATGGCAACTGTTACTCAACGAACAGGCGCTGATCGAAAAAGACGGAGAGCGCTTATTGTTATTGGGCGTAGAGAACTGGAGTGCCAAGCTGCGCTTTCCCAAGTACGGCGATCTGGCCCGTGCCTATGGGAATGGGGCAGCCGCATCATTTAAGATCTTAATGAGTCACGACCCCTCGCACTGGAAGGCAGAGGTCTGCGAAAAGTATCGAGATATTGCATTGACCTTATCGGGCCATACCCATGGCATGCAATTTGGTGTTGAATTGCCGGGCATGCGCTGGAGTCCGGTGCAATATTTTTACAACGAATGGGCCGGCCTCTATGAGCAAGACCAACAAAAGTTATATGTCAATACTGGATTCGGTTTCATCGGGTATCCGGGGCGTGTGGGTTTTTTACCGGAGATCACCCTTATTGAATTATTTTCAAAAGATTAACACCCGGTGGATAATAAGTAGTCTGTGCTTGGAGTTGAGTGTGGGTATATTTGTTTTCTAACCAAATATTTTTAGTATGAAAGCCGGGTTTTTGACAATGCTGTTGGCAGTTCTCCTTGGTTTTTCGTCGAGTGCCCAATTTCATGCGGGTATTAAAGCAGGTACCAATATAACCAAGCTGGATGGCCGGTCCTTTAAAGATGAGTTTTCGTACGGCTATCAGCTGGGCGCCTTTGCAGAGATCAAGCTGTCGAAGCAATTGACCTTACAGCCCGAGGTGCTGATCAACCAATACAAAACCTTACTCGACTCCAACTATAATAACTTACTCAATAATGCGCTTCGAGGGCTCACCTCTGTCAAGATGGATTATTTGTCCATACCTGTTCTACTCAATTACAAACTTGGGGGCGGTTTTATTTCGCTGCAGGCCGGCCCTCAGTTTGGGATCCTCTTTGACAAAAGCAACTCCTTTGGTCAAAACGCGCAGAACGCCTTTAAACAAGGCGATTTTTCTATGCTGGGGGGTATCCAGTTAAAGGCTGGCAACTTCAGGGTCAATGGCCGCTATTTTATCGGACTCAACGATATCAACGACCTTACCAACGACTCCCGGTGGAAAAACCAGGGTTTTCAGCTCTCCGTTGGCATGACCTTGCTCTAGATCAATCCATTTTGTCAGTTGGCCGTCGCGGGGCATGATTGTTGGCTATATGTATTTTCCGCGTTCTGTCATTGTTTTTGCCTGCCCAGGGGCCAGGGGTGACAGAATGTCCAAACAAACACCATCATGAGAGTCGACAAATTGATTATGCATCCCGAAGAAGAAATGGATTTTTTGCCCATCATTCCGCTCAATGAGGGCGCCCAAGATGACGGACAAGAAATTGTCGTACCCGATACCATCGCGCTGTTGCCGCTTCGCAATACGGTGCTTTTTCCGGGAGTGGTATTGCCCATTACGGTAGGCAGAGATAAAAGTATCCGTGCCGTTATGGATGCCTACAAGGTCGATAAGTTGATCGGGGTGGTGGCACAAAAAGATAGCAATGTAGAAGATCCTGCCGTGGCCGATCTGGAACGTATCGGTACCATTGCCCGTATCGTAAAGCTAATCAAGATGCCCGATGGCGGCACCACTATCATCATACAGGGTAAAGTTCGGTTTAGCATAGAATCGATCGTTTCAGAGGAGCCTTATTTTAAAGCAGCCATCAAATCGCTGGCCGAAGAGACCGCCCCCCAAGACGAAGATTTTAATGCTTACGTGGCCAACATCAAAGAGCTGGCCGCACAGATTATACAGCTTTCTCCCAATATACCCGCCGAGGCCGGGATCATATTGCGCAATATCGAGAACCCTGCGTTCTTGATTCACTTTGTTTCCAGCAATCTGAATACGGACATCAGAGAAAAGCAACGGTTGCTAGAGATCGATCCACTTCGCCAGCGAGCCGATCTGTTAATGCAACTCTTACAAAAAGAATTACAGTTCGCCGAACTGCGCAACAAGGTTACGGCAAAGACCCGCACCGAGCTCGACAAGCAGCAGCGTGAGTATTTCTTGCAACAGCAACTTAAAAGCATCAAAGAAGAATTGGGTGGCGATACCAATGCCCAAGAGATAAAAGAGATGCAAAAGAAGGCCGAGAGCAAAGATTGGCCGGCCCTTGCCAAAGAAGCATTCAAGAGAGGAATAGAAAAGTTGGAACGGATGCATCCGAGCACCCCCGATTATTCTGTCGTTTATAATCACCTTGATCTGATGCTCGACCTTCCTTGGGGTACTTGCACGCAAGATCATTATGATCTGCGTAAAGCCCGTACCACGCTCGATAAAGATCATTACGGGATGCGCAAAATAAAGGAGCGCATTCTCGAACACTTGGCTGTGCTCAAGTTAAAAGGCGATATGAAAAGCCCCATCCTTTGTTTCGTGGGCCCTCCGGGTATTGGTAAGACCTCGCTGGGAAAAAGTATCGCGCATGCGCTGGGCAGAAAATATGTAAGACTCAGCCTGGGTGGCTTGCACGACGAAAGCGAGATCAGAGGACACCGCAAAACCTATATTGGTGCGATGCCCGGAAGGATCTTGCAGTCGCTACGTAAAGTTCAATCGTCTAATCCGGTCATGATACTCGACGAGATCGATAAGGTAGGTTCTGACTTTAGGGGCGACCCCTCGTCGGCGTTACTGGAGGTGCTCGATCCTGAACAAAATCATTCGTTCTACGATAACTATCTGGAATTGGAGTACGACCTGAGCAAAGTATTGTTCATTGCTACGGCCAACAATATCCAAAATGTGCAACCGGCCCTGCGTGATCGTCTCGAGATCATTGACCTGAGCGGCTACGCGGTAGAAGAAAAGATCGAGATCGCCAAAAGACACCTGATTCCCCGCCAAAAAGAATTACACGGGTTAAAGAGCAGCACCCTTCGTATTAGCGATAAAATGTTAGAGAAGATCATCCAGGATTACACTCGAGAGAGCGGTGTGCGCGAGCTAGACAGACAGTTGGCCTCTTTAATGCGGTACGAGGCCAAAGAGTTAGTGATGAAAGAAAAGATCAAGCCTACGGTTGGGCCCGCCCTGCTAGAAAAAATACTTGGCAAACCTCGTTACAGCAACGATCTATATAAGACCGTGCAGCAGCCCGGAGTAGCCGTCGGACTAGCGTGGACCTATGTGGGAGGCGATATTCTGTTCATTGAAACAACCATTAGCGAAGGAAAAGGGGTGCTTACGTTGACCGGAAACCTGGGTAACGTAATGAAAGAAAGTGCCACTACCGCGCTTACTTATCTGCAGAGCCAGGCAAAAAAGTACAAAATCGATGCGACGGTTTTTGAAAAGTCGAACATACATGTGCATGTGCCAGAGGGTGCCGTTCCCAAAGACGGCCCCAGTGCAGGAATTACCATGATGACGGCGATGGCATCGGCCCTGACCGGCAAGCGCGTAAAGCCTTTCTTGGCCATGACCGGCGAGATCACACTGCGCGGTCAGGTCTTGCCCGTGGGGGGTATCAAAGAAAAAGTGCTCGCTGCCAAACGCGCCGGACTTAAAGAGATTATTCTTTGTGCGCAAAACGAAAAGGATGTCGACGAGATCGATCCGGCGTTTATAAAGGGAGTAAAGTTTTATTACGTAAAGAACATGTCGCAGGTGCTCGAAGCGGCCCTCGTGTAGGTTATTTTCGTTTCTCCCCAACGCCCATGAAACTTTGCATCGTTAGCGAGACAATTCGCGATACACGTTCATGACGCCTTGCACTGTTTTTTCGGTCGTAAAACCTTGTGCATAGTGCCAACCCAATTCGGTTTTCTCATTAACAAGTTTATCATCGGTGGCCGAGGTATACATGGCCGCCGCAATCGATTCGGCACTGTCGGGATCAACATAGAAGGCGCCCGGTCCGCCTGCTTCGGGCAAACAAGATCTGTCGGAGGTAATTACAGGCACTTTGCTGCAAAGCCCCTCTAGTACCGGTATGCCGAACCCTTCGAAGTAAGAGGGGTATAGCAAGGCAGTGGCCTGCTGATAGAGTGCCGGAAAATCTTCGGCCGTGGCAAAGCCAACATCATTTCTTAAGGCGGGTTCATCCGATAGAAAACGAATATTGCTATCGAGCCCCTGCTTGTGAATATACTGCTGTACCTCTCTTTTATAGGCCCCGCCACTTCCAATGACCAGCAAAGGAATAGTAAGCTTTGGTTGGAGCAGACTGATC
>CAZZLP010000112.1:0-5080 GCA_964654705.1 uncultured Chitinophaga sp. | reverse complement strand
AGGACTCGAAAAAAAGGGTTTCCCCAAGGGGTTTCAGTAGATTTGCAAGTACCCGAAACGGGGGTAAAAAAGCAGCGAGAAACCATCCTTATGAGCATCGAGAACCAACGTGAAAACGGAGCCTCCAACGCACAGTACAGCGCCGACAGCATACAAGTTTTAGAAGGATTAGAAGCGGTCCGCAAAAGGCCCGCCATGTACATCGGAGACATAGGCGTAAAAGGATTGCATCATCTGGTCTATGAAGTGGTAGATAACTCTATCGACGAGGCCCTGGCCGGTTATTGTAAAAATATCAAGGTCACCATTCACGAAGACAATTCCGTATCGGTACAAGACGACGGACGCGGTATTCCGACCGCCATGCACTCCAAAGAAAAAAGATCGGCCCTCGAAGTGGTCATGACCGTACTGCATGCCGGTGGAAAATTCGATAAAGACTCCTACAAAGTATCCGGCGGACTACACGGCGTGGGGGTAAGTTGCGTCAATGCACTCAGCACTAAATTGCATGTGACCGTACAGCGCGATGGAAAATTGTTTGAGCAAGAATATAAGATCGGTGTACCGCAGTATCCGGTGCGCGAAATCGGTACCAGCGACAGCACCGGCACCCGCGTTCAATTCTGGCCTGATGGCAGCATCTTTATTACGACTACCTATAACAAAGAGATACTCGAAGGCCGTTTGCGTGAGCTGGCCTACTTGAATCGCGGCGTACGTATTTCGCTTTGCGACCTGCGCGAAGTAGAGAACGGTGTTGCGTACGAAAAAACTTTCTATAGCGAAGGGGGTATCGTCGAATTCGTGGAGATGCTCGATGACAACGCCGGCCGCAGCCCACTGATCCCAAAAGTGATTGCCGTAGAAGGCAGAGACGAAACCACCAATGTCGCCGTCGAGGTGGCCCTTAGTTACAACGATAGCTATAACGAACACATTTACTCTTACGTCAATAACATCAACACCATCGAGGGGGGTACGCACGTATCGGGCTTTCGCCGTGCACTGACTCGCGTGTTTAAAAGCTATGGCGATCGCAACGGTCTTTTCGAAAAGGCCAAGGTCGAGATAGAAGGCGATGACTTCAGAGAAGGGCTCAGTGCCATCATCTCGGTAAAAGTGCCCGAGCCGCAATTCGAAGGACAAACCAAGACCAAGCTGGGTAATAACGAAGTAATGGGAGTGGTCGACAGCACGGTGTCTAAAGTACTCGAAGCCTATCTCGAAGAAAATCCAAAAGAGGCCAAAAACATTGTGGCCAAAGTAATTTTGGCCGCCCAGGCCCGCGCCGCGGCCCGTAAGGCTCGCGAGCTCGTGCAACGCAAATCGGTGCTCAGCGGAGGCGGACTGCCCGGAAAACTCGCCGATTGTTCTGACCGCGACCCCAACCGCTGCGAACTTTTTCTGGTCGAGGGAGACTCGGCAGGCGGTACGGCCAAACAAGGAAGAGATCGGAGTTTTCAGGCCATCTTACCCCTAAGAGGTAAGATCCTGAACGTAGAAAAAGCCATGGAGCATAAGATCTACGACAACGAGGAGATCCGCAACATGTTCACTGCCCTCGGTGTTAAGATCGGCACACCAGAAGATCCCAAGGCGCTTGACATGAGCAAGCTTCGTTATCATAAGCTCATCATCATGACCGATGCCGATGTGGATGGTTCACATATTGCCACGCTGATCTTGACCTTTATCTTCCGTTACATGAAGGCGATGATCGAGCAAGGCTATGTTTACATCGCACAACCGCCGCTCTACTTGGTCAAAAAAGGAAAAGAGCAAGCTTATGCCTATAACGAAGAGCAGCGAAAAGCGCTGGTCGAAAAGATAGGGGGAGGAAAAGACGACTCCGTGAACATTCAACGATACAAGGGTCTGGGAGAAATGAACGCAGACCAGCTATGGGATACGACCATGAATCCTGCGAGCCGCACGCTCAAGCAAGTGACCATCGACAGTGCCGCCGAGGCCGATCGGATCTTTAGCATGCTGATGGGAGACGAAGTGGCTCCACGCCGCGAGTTTATCGAGAGCCATGCCCGCTATGCCAAGCTCGATATCTAAGATCGCAACCCGTTGACCGTATAATTGAACGAAAACTGGTAGATCGGTACTAAATAATCCGGTTCGGGGGCATTATGATATTGGTAATACACTGCCTTCAGATTGATCAGGCTGTTTACCCGAACGCCCATCCCCATCGAATAACCGCCGTAGAGCCCTTTGCCCGCAAAGGAGGGCAAGAACTGTTGCAACTGCCGGGCACCCGAATAACAAAGATGATAGCGCAGGGCCAGCCAACAGACACCCATGTTCTTTTGATCGGTCTTTTCCCAAGCGCCAGTCTGAAAATAAAGCCCTGTTACCAAATAAGTATTTATAAAATGAAGAGGACGCTGCGTCGAGAAAAATGCAGGCGCAGCAATCTTATTTCCTTGAAGCACCCGCTCGCCTACTTGGTATAACCATCCCCACTTGGTAACCGGGCTGCCGGATCGCATAAACCAGGTGCCGTCAAAACTCAAATTAAGCAGTCCGCTAAGCGGCGTTATGAACTGATTGACCAAATGTTCATTTCCTCTGATCAAGGGCGATATACCATTGCCGGCAAACGAATTGTTGCTGACACCGCTGTAGATCGATAAGGGCAAACTGAACTTTCCTTGTTCACCTATCTGTAGCTTTATCAACCGTGCCGATGCAGTGAGTTGTCCGTTATTGACCACATCGATAAACCCTGCATTGAAAAGTTCGGGTCGCTCTGCCACCGAGGTCGATTTTTTTTTGGCTGTATCGGATGCTGCAACACTTGTTACTTTTCCATACGGGGCCTGCTGGGCCAGCGCAACGACACCCGTAAGGCCGGGTACGGACATTAGTAAAAAAGCCGACAACAGCAAACACTCCAAGACCCTTCGCCTCACCCGGTTTTTCATACCCGTTATTTTCCGATAAGTATGGTAATTCCGGTAAATCCCCGATTGATACGAAAGGACCCCAAACTCCGGTTGATCGGGTCATCAGGGACCGTTACGAACAACGCCTTATCGTTGGAGAACGCTGCAAAAGACAACATTGGAGAAACTCCCACTTCGAGACCCGAACGAAATCGCCTGATAAGTTCTAGCGATAAAGTTCCCCGCATATAAGGAACATACCAAGATGGACGCTGAAAATAGATCTCATAGAGACGAAACGCCGTGCCGTTGTTACGAAGATTGGTACTTGCGTCGGTATAGATAGGAAAAGGATTGATATGAAATACGGGGCCCAGTTTGGGCAGTAACCCGATGCGCCATTTTTCAGAGCGGTACAGATCGAACCTTCTTGCCAGATAGCCATGCACCTCCACATTATTGATACCTGCGGCCAAAAAGAGATAGCGCTCCCTCTCCGGGGTAAAGTAAGGCAAGGGCCTGTCGATGGTATATAAAAATTTTTCGTGATTGATCGAGGCGGACAATCCCCAAACCAATTTTTTCCCGGATCGCTGTATGGTACGATTAAAGTCTATCCAAATGGTGGTTTGTGGGATTTGCGCCAGCCCTACTTGTCCGATCGACATCCGATTTTTTGGTAAAAAACTACGGGTAGTACCTAAGGCGAATTGTATCCCTACCTCTTGCGCATTACTCCTATAACTGCCAAGTGATGTGAAGATCAATAGTAAAGCCGCTGAATAAAAAGAAGCAGATCTGTATGTCATAGTGGTGTCTTTGGTTACAATGGCAGTAAATACCGAACATCGCGATCTGGAAAAAGTTGCCAAACCGTAATGCATAAAAAGGCGCGACGCGAGTTGGCCATCGCCCGCATCGCGCCTTACTGTCAATCGCAATCACCGGAGCCAAGCAGATAAATAGTCTTGATGACTCGCTGATTAAAAAATAACTTGAACGTCAGGAACTCGTAATTGACACTTCTGATCGTGAGTGCATAGGGATGCTGCTGGTTGAGCTTTCCTTTGAAGGGCTGGTGGTTGGCCGCCTGAAAAAAAGGAGCACCATTGGCCGGCCAGGGAATCCGCTCGCAGGCATTCCATTGCAAGGTGCAGTAATTGATACCCGCCAGCGCTACTTTATCACGCGCCCACCCGATCGGACGTTTTTTAAAGAGCTTTAACTTGGCCATAATACGGGTACGGGTGCTTTTCCCATCCATCACAATACCATTTTGTGATACCGAGTAGCGAAACTCCCGACGAACCGAAGGCGAGAGCGAACCATCGATCGTCTCCTTTTCCTGACGGATCCTTGAAGTAACGGAAGGATGACAATCATAGAACAGATTATTGGTTAGCCAATCCAATATGCCCTTGATCTCTGTCCAGTTGTTGAAAATGAATTGCAGGATCTCTTTTATTTTCTTTCCATTCTTCTCCGTGAAAGCCAGTTGCTGCAGCGCCGGCTCCGGATCGGTCAGCTCCAGATCGAACGAACGGCTTAGTACCGGCCAATAAAACTCTTCATTGACAGGTTGATCGAACCCCGGATGCTCTTCGTTGAGTTCGTCCCCGGCGTTAGCCAGCCATCGACTTTCCTGCTCATTCATCATCAGTTGTGCAGATTCAAATTTTAGTTGATTAGCAAAAAAAACAGAAGCCCGGTTGTCTTGCGGACGAAACACTTCCAGTTCAAGGTAATCCAGCACTGCCTCGCGGTACGCATCGCGATCCATGGACCCCAAGCAAAGTCGCTCCTCGACAAATTGCCCCGCCAGGGAAGCGGCCGTTTCGGCGAAAAATTCATCATAACGCAAATCGGACTCCTGCAAGGACGTGGCAGTGCGCACCACAGAGGCGAGGTCCTTAAAATAAAGCACATTGTTCACGTTTCGGACCGACTCATTTTGTATCAAAGCAACTACGTCAGACTCCAGTTGCGTCTGCAGTACGTCAAACCGAACCAGGTAGGGCTTTATCAGTTCTTGGGCACGAGCATCGGCATTCAGACAATGACGCAGGTCAGCCGCTCGCTGATCTTGCGCAACGGCTACATAACACAGAAAGGACAGAAAGATCGCAGATATAATTTTTTTCATATAAATAAGATTATGGTTGAAGGGAGGTTATTTCCTG
>CAZZLP010000111.1:0-5081 GCA_964654705.1 uncultured Chitinophaga sp. | reverse complement strand
GTCAACTTAAATAAAAATATTCAGACCGAAGGGGCCGAACTGGGCCAGTCGCTCGAAAAGACCATTACCCTGGCCGTTATTGACGAAGCCTGGAAAGAACACCTGCGCGCCATGGACGATCTCAAGCAAAGTGTGCAGACCGCCTATTTGGAGCAAAAAGATCCCTTGGTCATCTATAAGATGGAGGCCTATCAACTCTTTCGTAACATGACTTCCGAATTAAATAAAAATATCGTTGACTTCTTATGTCACGCAGCCTTACCGGCGCAAGCTGCCGAGGCGCCGCTTCGCGAAGGCAGACAGCAGCGAACCGACATGAGTCGCATGCGCGCCAATAAAGAAGAAGTAGACCGTGCGGGAGAAGATTACGCGGCTAATGAAAACGATAAACCTTCTCCGGTGCTTGCAGGACCACGCATTGGCCGAAATGACCCTTGCCCTTGCGGAAGCGGCAAGAAGTTCAAGCAATGCCACGGAAGAGAGTAACGCTTAGAATCCTTTCTTTCCTTTGATCTCGTATTTCTGTTCGTAACGCTCATTGAGCAGTTTATGTTTATCGGTCAGGTCGATCTTGCGTCCCTGAATAAAGGCGGCAGTGACATTACTGCTTTTCATATCGAGCAGATCACCACTACTGACCACGATGTTGGCGTCTTTTCCAACTTCAATGCTTCCGGTCTTGTCGGCCACGCCCATAATGCGCGCCGCATTGAGGGTTATGGCGGCAAGAGCCTCTTCTTTGCCAAGCCCATAGGCAGCAGCCGTGCCGGCGTTAAAGGGCAGGTTACGCCCCCTAGTTTGTGAGTCATCGTCAGAGATAGCGAACAAAACGCCGGCCTTTTGCAACTGCGCCGCAGTTTTGTAAGGTTGGTCCACGTCATCATCGGAAGCCGTGGGTAAACTATGCGGTTGTTGCAATATGACCGAAATATTGTGCTGTCGAAGCAGATCGGCTATCTGATAACTTTCACTCCCGCCAACGATCACCATATCAAACCCAAATTCTTTTACAAAATCGAGCGCCACCAAGATCTGACGCACCGTATTGGCATGCACATAGAGACGCTGCTTTTTATCGAAGAGGGCCCGCACGGCCTCGAACTTCAGATTCGTTTTTTCTGGCTTTTGCACCTGACGGTAGGCGCTGGCCTCTCTGAAAAAAGTCTTTAATCCTTCTATCTTTTCCAATCCCTCTTTAACAGGATCCCCGGCCCCCTGGCCTCCGCCAAAGCCGCCAAATCCACCACCACCTCTGCCACCAAAGGCAGGACGTGGCAATAGTGAGGGCATATAAACGTGCATGCCGGCATCGGTGCTGTATGCGGCATCTTCCCAATTCCAGGCATCGAGCTGGACCACAGAAGAGCTACCGGCTACAAAATTTCCCTCGGGCACTACATTGGCCAGTAAAATACCGTTGGAGCGAAGAGTATTGATAACTTTTGAATCTGAGTTATACGCCACAATGGCGCGTACGCTCGGATTTAATTCGCCGATCTCTCTTACATCTTGCGTAGCACGCACAGCACTGATCTCTACCAGACCCAGACTGCTATTGGGCAAAATGAGACCGGGATACAAGTCTTGTCCCTGCAAATCGGTTACCACGGCATCGGCAGGTATGGCCAAATTATTGCCGACGGCCTCTATCTTGCCGTTGGTCACTTTAATGGATCCCTTACTAATAACCTGGCCGTTGCCCACATGGATGGTGGCATTGGTCAGGTAATAGGAACCCTTCTGTTCTTTGGCAGGCAAAACGGTCTCTTGCGCCTGCAAAAAGGTACCGGACAATAAAAGGGTAATAAATACGACTATCTTTTGCATATAGGTCAATTTTAATCGTGGAGGTTTTCTTCGTTGTCAATTACCAGCAAACCATGGCTGTGTCCGTGATCGCTGCAGGTATGCATCAGCAGATAGCTGGGTTGCGCGGGAACCGTGGGAGCCCCGGCCCGCTTTTCGCCATTCATCTTACGCACCAGTCGGGTACGTTCTGCCTCTATCTGCTTTTGGAGTTGCTCGTCGTGATCCCTGTCAAAGTAGATAGTTCCGTCTACGATGGTATAAAGTGATTTGGCATAGATACTGAGCGGATGATCGCTCCATAGCACCACATCGGCATCTTTCCCTACCCGAAGACTTCCTACTTTATTATCCACATGCAACATGATGGCCGGATTGAGTGTTACCATTTTGAGTGCCTCTTCTTCGGTAACACCCCCATATTTGACGATCTTGGCGGCCTCTTGGTTAAGACGACGGGCCATCTCGGCATCATCACTGTTAATGGCAACGGTCAGTCCGACCTTTTGCATAATGGCCGCATTGTACGGAATGGCATCCTCTACTTCCATCTTGTAGGCCCACCAGTCAGAGAAGGTAGAAGCGAAAGAACCATGTTCTTTCATTTTATCGGCAACCTTATATCCTTCCAGGATATGCGTAAAGGTGTTAACAGTATATCCCATTCTATTGGCCACTTCCATGGCGGCGTTGATCTCACTTTGTACATAAGAGTGACAGGTAATGAATCTTTTCTTTTCTAAGATCTCTACCAAGGCATCGAGCTCCAGGTCGCGGCGAGGGGCTACCGGTGCGGTCAGTCCTTTCTTGCTTTTGGCACTCTCGTATTCTTTTTTGCTGTTCTCATAACCGGCCCAGGTGCGCTGGTAATCTTTGGCGCGGGTAAAGGCATCGACCAAGATCTGCTCTACCCCCATTCGGGTGTCGGGGTAACGGTTATTGCCCAACGGAGAAGAGGAGCGCTTTACATTCTCTCCCAAAGCGAATTTTATTTGGCCAGGCCATCCTTTGAACTTGAGGTCCTCATCTCCCGCACCCCAGCGAAGTTTGATCAATTGGGTTTGCCCACCGATGGTATTGGCAGAACCGTGCAAGATGTGCGAAGTGGTTACCCCTCCGCTCAGTTGTCGGTAGATATTGATGTCATCGGGATTAAGATTATCGGCAATACGCACTTCGCTGGTCACGGACTGTCCTCCCTCGTTAATGGAGGCAGCAGCAATGTGAGAATGTTCGTCAATGATTCCGGGGGTTACATGTTTGCCGGTGCCATCGATCACCTTTGCCTCGGGGTCGCTCAAATTTTTTCCGACTGCAGCGATCTTTCCTGCTTTGAGCAATACATCGGTCTCTTTAAGTATACCTTCTTTCTCATTGGTCCATACGGTGGCATTCTTGATAAGGATGGTCTCCGACTTGGGCTGATGGCCTTCTTCCCATCCAAAAGGCACAAAGGGATAAATAACCTTTCCAAGCGTTGGTAATTCCTTTTTCTTGGCAGAATCGGGAGCCGAAGG
Source organism: uncultured Chitinophaga sp. (assembly GCA_964654705.1). Lineage (GTDB taxonomy): Bacteria > Bacteroidota > Bacteroidia > Chitinophagales > Chitinophagaceae > JJ008. The sequence continues at coordinate 1,758 of CAZZLP010000111.1, read as the reverse complement.
GGTGCTTAACCTGACCAGGGTCGCCGTCCACGCTAGCGGATTACCCGACGAATCGGTGCCCACCCCATTCCACTCGGTTCCGTTGGCAATGCCACTTAAACGAGTGGCCGTTGCCGGAAGCGGTTGTTCGCCACCTCCCATAAAGCGGGCCGCTGCACCACCCCCAAAATTTCTGCGTGTACTGTCAGCCATAGCAGGCCGCTGACGAGGTGGAGCCGGGGCAAAACCGATCTTGACCTGTTTGCCATCAAAGCTAAACTTGCTGAGCAAGGTATCTTTTGCATAGACGGTAGCACTTGAAATGGATTTCATTTCGAGCTGATAGGTCTCTTTTCCGTTAGCAGTATTGAGGGTAAGTTGATAAAGACCGTTTGCCGCTGCCGCATCTTCTTTAACGGTATACTTGATTCCTTGTATCCAGTTTTGCAACAGCAAGGTCTTATCATTGAAAACCGGACCCGTCATAATTAAAAAATTGGCCAGCTTTCCTACTTCAAGGCTGCCTACCTTATCGTCGATGCCAAGCAATTTGGCCGGCGTGCGGGTCAGCGCCTCGAGAGCGGCCGCATCACTTAGTCCGTATTCTCTGGCCTTTTGCAGGTTACGCGCAAAACCACTCGTGCTGCTCAGATCGGCCGTGGTAAGACAAAACGGAATACCTGCTTTTTCGAAAGCGGCTGGTTCGGTGGGCGCCAGTTCCCAATGCTTCATGTCATTCAGGGCCACAAATCGTGCGTCCGAAGGATCTTCTACGTCTTGAGCCAATGGAAAATTGAGTGGTAAAATAAACGCGGCATTGGTAGCCTTCATATCGGCGATGCGCTGGTACTCGGTCTGCCCCGCTTTGATGATATACTGTACGCCGAATTCGTCTCCGATGCGATCCGCCCGAAGGACGTTCCATTTATCGCCGGCTTCGAAGATCTGTGGTAAGCTTTGATTTTCGTTCCAGGAGCGAAGGGTCAGGTTAACGCCTTCTTCGGCAGGCTGCGTCTTGTACCACTGCGCATCAAGAAAAGTTTGACGGAGCAGTGCGATCGATCCCATCATGGAGCTGGGATAGCTCTGTTGAGAAGTGCCCTTATTGAAAGAGTAGTGAGCAGATGCTTTTTCTTTGATAATGACCAGGTTTTCTTTTTCGTTGGCCAGTGTTACTGCCACACCGGTTCCTCTGGCAATGCCATCTCTGACATGGCTTAAAACGGTTCCGAATCCCAGGTCACGAAGTGGTTTTGCCTTGCTGTCATCTGCCGAAAATTGCGTGTGCGCCTGTACATCGCTATGAAGTGCCTGGTTCCACCCGTATGGTCCTTTTTGATTGGACTCCAGTTGGGAGGGTCTCAAAAAATCAAATCCGCCACCACCTCCGGGCCCACGGGTAACTCCTGCAGCTGCGGAAATGCCATAATCGGCATACAGATCGATAAAAGAAGGATAAATATATTTACCCTTGCAATCGATGGCAACGGCACCGGCCGGCACCGACAGTCCGGCACCAACGGCTATGATTCTTCCGTCTTTGATGACCAGGGTTGCATCGTTGATCGTAATGGAGGCATCCTTCACAAGGGTCGCGTGCGTGAATGCGTAATAACCCAGACGAGGATCGGCCACCCCATTTTCAGGAAAAGTAGCTTGAGCCATCAGTAGCCGGCCGCTGACCAAGAGCAGCAGGGTACATAAAATTCGAGTTGAGGCCATGGTTGGATTTTTATGAAAGTTAGCAGAAACGGGCAACAATGATAAGTAAATTGTTTT
>CAZZLP010000110.1:0-5097 GCA_964654705.1 uncultured Chitinophaga sp. | reverse complement strand
TGAAGCACTGATGGAAACACACATCAGGAGTAACAACAGTTTTCTCATGCTGATTTAAATTTTAAATTTATAGATACACTAATTATTGAAAACGAATTAATTAAGCGAATTCCAACCGCTCCGGTGCAGCCAAACATGGCCTAACGGCGGGCCGGCAAAATTCGCACATAATTAACAAACAAAGAGAAAATTGGTCGAAAATTTGCTGCTTTTTCTTTGCCTGGTCTACAGATGTGGCAATTTTTCAATCAATTGGGATTCAATTTTTTATGTATTAAATACAAACGGGCGTTAATATTTTTACAATTTTTTGACAATCGAAAATTAATCCCCTGCTATGCGCCTTTAATTTCGCGCCTTCGATTTGTGTACAATCTATAAACCTAACTAACAGAAAATGAGAAAAGGCCTATTACTGGGGCTGGCCTGCATGCTGATGGCTGCAAGCGCCTTTGCCCAACGAGTGGTTATCGGAAAGGTAACGGACGAAAAGGGAGATCCGATTCAAGGAGTCTCTGTTACGCTGAAGGGCACTAAATCAGGTTCGGTGACCGGTATCGACGGTTCTTACCGAGTTGAAGTGCCTGCCAATGCCAAAACCCTTGTTTATTCTTATGTGGGCTTTCAGTCTGCCGAGGTAAATGTGGGAACGCAAAACAACATTATGGTCAGTCTTCGCCCCGGACAAAGCAATTTGGACGAAGTGGTCGTGGTGGCCTATGGTAATGTAAAGAAAGGAGACTTTACCGGATCTGCCGCTCAAATTACCTCTAAGGAGTTTGAAAAGCGTCCCATCACCAACGTTTTGAATGCGATTCCCGCTGCCGCTCCCGGTATTCAGACCACGGCCACCAATGGTTCGCCCGGCTCTTCGCCCGGTATCCGTATTCGTGGTTTTGGCTCTGTTAATGCCAGCAACAGCCCCCTGTATGTGGTCGATAACGTTCCTTACGATGGCGGTATCGCCAATCTTAACCCCGAAGACGTAGAGTCGGTGACCGTATTAAAGGATGCCTCTACAACGGCACTGTACGGTTCTCGCGCCGCCAATGGCGTTATTATGATTACCACCAAGCGCGGAAAAAAGAACCGCAGTTCTTTGAATTTCCGTTATAACCAAGGGGTCAGCATGCGCGGCTTAGAAGAGTACAACCGTACCAATGCCTTCGAATACTATCCTCTGATGTGGGAGTCGTACCGCAATACATTATCTAATGCGGCCACCCCACAGCCCATTGCCACGGCCAACCTGAACGCGACCAACGGTATCAAAGGGTTGTTGGGATATAACCCTTTTACGGTAGCCGATAACAATATCGTGGGCACCGATGGACAACTCAATGTGGATGCTCGTCTTAAGTGGGCCGATGACCTTGATTGGACCAAAGAACTGGTCAGGATGGGAGAGCGCAAAGACGCTTCGGTGTCTTTTAGCGGTGGTAGCGATAAATCGGATTATTTCGGATCGTTCGGTTATACCGACGAAAGAGGTTTTATTATTCGTTCTGACTGGCGTCGTTTTTCCGGTCGTCTTAATGTCAATACACAACCTACCAAATGGTTTAAGGTAGGATTGAACTTGTCAGGTGCTTTCAATAATTCTAATCAAGCCAGCGACGGAAGCAGCACCGGTATCGTAAACCCCTTCTTCTTTACCCGTGCCATGGGCCCCATTTATCCGGTGTACCTGCACGACCAAATCACGGGCGCTTACATTTTAGACGCACAAGGTAACCGCATCTTTGACTATGGTAATGGTCAATTGCCCGGTATGCCTTTCCGTACACAACTTCCGGGCCGTCACAACCTGGCCGAGACCAAATGGAATCAGGATAAGTTTACCAGAAATACACTGAGTGCCCGTAATTATGCCGATGTGATCTTTGCCCCCTCGTTAAAGTTCACCACCAACATTGCGGTAGACATTACCGACTATATGGGTAGCTCTTATCAAAACCAGATCGTAGGGGATGGCGCTCCTGCCGGACGCGCCAGCAAAGAGGCGTACAAGTCTCGCACCTTTACGTTCAACCAGATGCTCCAGTTCAACAAAAAATGGAACGTTCATAACCTGACCATGTTGGCTGCGCATGAGAACTACGACTATAATTATTCTAGCTTGTACGGTTTTCGCCAAGGGCAAGCCGTAGAAGGAAATATCGAGTTGACCAACTTCGCTACGATCAACTCGCTCACTTCTGCCATGGACAATGCCAGGATCGAAAGTTATTTCTCTCGTCTTAACTACGATTACGACGGACGTTTCTATGTAACGGCTTCTTATCGTCGTGACGGTAACTCCAAGTTTGCACCCGCTGTTCGCTGGGCCTCCTTCTGGGGTCTGGGTGGCGGATGGCGTCTCGACCGCGAGAAGTTCATTGCTTCTCAGAACTGGATCAACATGTTAAAACTGCGTAGCTCTTACGGACAGATCGGTAACCAGGGAGGCATCTCTTTGTATGCATATCAGGCCTTGTATGGTGTGTCGAACAATGCGGCCGAGCCCGGTTTTCGTCAGAGTACGCTGCCGAGTCCCGATCTTACTTGGGAGACCAGCAAGAATTTTGACGTGGGAGTTGATTTCGCCCTTTTCAAAAACCGCTTGAGCGGTACCATCGAGTGGTACGACCGCATTACGGATCGTATGATCTTTGATGTGGCTACTACCATCTCTAACGGGCAATATTCCATTAGTCGCAACATCGGAGCCATGTACAACAAGGGTATCGAGGTCGAATTAAAGTATGACGTGATCCGTACCAAAGACTTTACCTGGAATCTGGGCTTTAACGCCACCACACTCAGAAACCGCATTACCAAAATGCCTCCCACCAATAAAGAGATCATCAGCGGCACCAAGAAATTGGCCGAAGGAAGATCGATTTACGATTACTGGCTGCGGGAGTGGATGGGGGTGAATCCTGAGAATGGAGAAGCGCTCTATCGTGCTGCCAGCTGGGTCCCTGCCAATTCATTTATCAATAGCAAGGGAGACACCGTTACCAACAGTATCAACAACGCCCGCTTCTTCTATACGGGTAGTGCCATTCCAGATCTGTTCGGTGGTATCAATACGAGCTTCCGTTACAAGAGCTTTGAGTTTAGCTTACTGTTCAACTATCAGTTGGGAGGTAAGGTATACGATGCAGCCTATGCTTCTTTAATGCATGCCGGTACTTATGGTGCCGCGTTGCACAAAGATGCGTTGCTTCGCTGGCGCAAGGCAGGCGATGTTACCAATGTACCCCGTATGGAGCAAGCCAAGACCGGTGTTTATGACGCTGCCTCTTCTCGTTGGTTGATCGACGGCGACTTTATTCAGTTGCGTACCGTTACCTTATCATACGATTTGGGAAGAACAGGACTTAAAAAACTTACTGCCAACGGACTGTCCGTCTACCTGAGCGGAGAGAATATCTTTATGCTGTCTCGCAGACAAGGCATGAACGTGAACCAGGAGTTTTCGGGTGTAACCTCTAACGTCTATACCCCCGCTCGTATTATCACGGCCGGCGTAAGCATTAACTTTTAAAACCAATAGTCATGAGAAATAATTTTATCATCACCGTTCTTTTAGGAGGATTGCTGTTCGGCCTTTCCTCTTGCCAAAAAGAATACTTGACGACTACGCCGACCGATGCGGTTTCTTCGGCCGATGTCTTTAAGACCACGACCAATGCCTGGACGGCCATCAACGGTATTCACCGTATGCTCTACATACAGTGGAATGGTAACCAAGATCAGGGTGGCCAAAGTGCCAATATGATCTACAGCGATGTGCTGGGCGAAGATCTCGTTATGACCGGTCTTGCTAACGGCTGGTTTATTTCTACCTATCGCTGGCTCGATCATCGTAATGTGAACAGCCGTGTTCCTTACTTTAGCTACCAGTTCTATTACAAGATCATTGCCAATGCCAACATGATCATTACAAAGGTGGATGGCGCAGATGGTCCCGAAGCCGATAAAAAGATCATCAAGGGGCAAGCCCTGGCCTATCGCGCCTGGTGCTACTTTAACCTGGTACAATTATTCGGCAAGCGTTTTGATGCTACTACTGCTAACGATTCTCCCGGTGTACCACTGGTGCTGGCTCCCTCTAACGAACCTGCTGCCCGTGCCACCGTTGCTCAGGTCTATACGCAGATCAACAAAGACATCGATGATGCCATTGCTAATCTTGCCGGCTATACACGTGCCAACAAATCGCACCTGAATGTAAACGTAGCCAAAGGACTGAAAGCCCGTGTGGCCCTTACGCAGCAAAATTGGGCCATGGCCGCACAAATGGCCAATGAAGCCCGTGCCGGTTTTACCTTGATGACCAATGCTCAGTACCTGGGTGGATTTAACGACTATACCAACCCCGAGTGGATCTGGGGCAGCAAGCAGCAAGAAGATCAGCAGACCTTCTTCTATTCTTTCTTCGCTTATATGTCTTGCAACTTTAACTCTACCAATATTCGTGGTAATCCTAAGGCCATCAACTCCACGCTTTACAACTGGATTAGCAATACCGATATCCGTAAGCAGCTTTGGGATCCTACCGGAACCAATACCGCCTTTCCTACTCCTCCCGGTGGCAGCCGTTTTCGTTTCATGAACAGAAAGTTCGTTGCACCCGGCGGATCGGGCATTAGTATCGGAGACGTGGTACACATGCGTGCCGCCGAAATGTTGCTGATAGAAGCAGAGGCGCTGGCCCGCGCCGGTCAGTCTGCCCAGGCAGCGCAGACGCTATTTACACTTATTAGAAATCGGGATGCTGCTTATACCCTTTCTACCAATACAGGTACGGCCCTGATCAACGAGATCCTGTTGCACCGCAGGGTAGAGTTATGGGGAGAAGGTTTCCGTTTCTTTGACCTGAAGCGTTTAAACCAGGCCTTGGATCGTAACGGAGCCAATCACTCTATCTCTATTGCCGTGCTCTTTACCGTTCCTGCCGGAGACAAGCAGTGGGAGTACCTGATTCCTCAGGCCGAGTTGAACACCAATCCACTTTGTGTTCAAAATCCGCTCTAACTGATCTTATATACTCGTAGTACTACGAAAAATACCAAGGCTGCTTCGAAAGAGGCAGCCTTTTTTTGCGTA
>CAZZLP010000109.1:0-5099 GCA_964654705.1 uncultured Chitinophaga sp. | reverse complement strand
CTTCCCGAAATTATTTGTTAATATTGTAACAACAGTAATATTCTGAAAAATGGATAATAATTTTTCTGCACAGGTCAAAGAGATCATTTCGTTCAGCCGCGAAGAAGCCCTACGGCTGGGCAATGATTTTATCGGAACCGAGCATCTGTTATTGGGGCTTATCAGAGAGGGAGACAATACGGCACTGCGCATCCTTAAGAGTTTTAATGTAGACTTATACGAACTTCGCAAAGAGATCGAATTGGCCGTTAAGGATAAGACCGGAAAGAATGTGGCCAATATCAATTCACTGCCCCTTACTAAACAAGCCGAAAAGGTGATCCGTGTTACGGTACTCGAGGCAAAGGCGCTCAAGAGTGCCACGGTAGAAACGGAGCACCTGATGCTTTCTATACTCAAGAACAAAGAGAACATCGCTACACAAATTCTCAATCAATTCGATGTAGACTACGATCTGTTCCGACAAGAGCTGGGTAGCGTTAAATCGAACGAACCCCGTGCCGAGTTTCCCGAAGAGAACGAAGAAGAGTTCGACGAAGAAAAAAAGTTCAGTGCATCGTCCAATAAGCCTGCGGGTAAAACTGCCGGGGGTGGCAAAAGTAAAACACCGGTGCTTGATAATTTTGGAAGAGATATTACCCGCATGGCCGAGATGGGTTCTTTGGATCCGATTGTCGGTCGCGAAAAAGAAATTGAACGGGTCTCTCAAATACTTTCTCGTCGCAAAAAGAATAACCCCATTTTAATTGGTGAGCCCGGTGTGGGTAAGACTGCTATTGTAGAAGGATTGGCGCTTCGCATCGTACAGCGCAAAGTATCTCGCGTGCTTTTTGATAAGCGGGTCATATCGCTCGATCTGGCCGCCCTGGTAGCCGGAACCAAATACCGCGGCCAGTTCGAGGAGCGCATGAAGGCCATTATGAACGAACTCGAAAAGAACCGCGATGTGATCTTGTTCATTGATGAGCTTCACACCATCGTGGGGGCCGGAGGTGCCAGCGGATCTCTCGATGCCAGCAATATCTTTAAGCCCGCACTGGCCCGTGGCGAACTGCAGTGCATCGGTGCCTCTACGCTCGACGAATACCGCATGTACATCGAAAAGGACGGGGCCCTCGATCGTCGCTTTCAAAAAGTGGTCATTGATCCGCCCAGTGTCGACGACACCATTCAGATTCTCAATAATATCAAGAGTAAATACGAAGATTATCACAACGTCAATTACGATCAGGAGGCCATAGATGCCTGCGTAAAACTCTCTGACCGTTATGTAACGGATCGCTTGCTGCCCGACAAGGCCATTGATGTAATGGACGAAGTAGGTGCCCGGGTGCATTTGAAAAATATCAATGTGCCGGAAAGTATTACGGAACTGGAAAAAAAGATAGAAGAGGTCAAGGTCGAAAAGAACAAGGTGGTAAAGAGCCAGAAGTTCGAAGAGGCCGCCTCGCTGCGCGATACCGAAAAGCGGTTGCAAGAAGAGCTCGAAAAGGCCAAGACCGATTGGGAAGAAGAGAGCAAGCACAAGCGCTTTCCCATAGGAGAAGAAGATATTGCCGAGGTCATCAGCATGATGACGGGTATACCGGTAAAGCGCATGGTCCAGGCCGAGACCGAAAAACTTCGCCGCATGTCAGACGAAATGCGGGGGATGGTCATTGGTCAAGACGAGGCCATTCAAAAAGTGGTAAAGGCCATTCAGCGCAACAGAGTCGGATTAAAGGATCCTCGTAAACCCATCGGGACTTTTATCTTTTTGGGTCCCACCGGAGTGGGTAAGACCGAGCTGGCTCGCTCCCTGGCCCGTCATATGTTCGATTCCGAAGAAGCTCTTATTCGCATCGATATGAGCGAGTACATGGAAAAATTCACCGTAAGCCGACTTATTGGGGCCCCTCCCGGTTATGTGGGCTACGAGGAAGGGGGCCAACTTACCGAACGCGTACGCCGCAAGCCCTATAGCGTCATTTTGCTCGATGAGATCGAAAAAGCACACCCCGATATCTACAACATCTTGTTGCAGGTACTCGACGATGGCCAGCTTACCGATGGGTTGGGTCGCAAGGTAGATTTTAAGAACACCCTCATTATTATGACCTCAAACATCGGGGTTCGTCAGTTAAAGGATTTTGGTACCGGTGTAGGGTTTACCACGGCTTCTAAACTGGAGAACGAAGAAGAAGCCAACAAGGCGGTCATCGAAAAGGCGCTCAAGAAAACCTTCTCGCCCGAGTTTTTAAATCGTATAGACGATGTGGTCATCTTTAACAGCTTGCCTCGCGACAATATCTTCCACATCATTGATATTTTGATGAAGGGGGTCATGAAGCGACTCACCAACCTTGGCTTTAGTTTGGAGCTAACCGAAAAAGCCAAGAATTTTCTGGCCGATAAAGGATACGATGTGCAGTTCGGTGCCCGGCCCTTACACCGCGCTATCCAGAAGTACCTCGAAGATCCGCTTGCCGAAGAGATCTTGGCCATGCAGGTCAAGGCCGGTGATGTGCTGATCGCAGATGCCGACGAAGAAAATGCCAAACTTTTCTTTACGCTACAGCAAACCATTACGGCGCCCAGTAAGGCGCAGTAGGCCACTAAAAGCCTCATTTGGTTAGCGAAAGACCCGATAGGTATGCGAGAGGTCCGATAGGTAAACAAAAGGCCGAAGAGTATGCCAAAGGCTCGACAGGCAGACTATTCTAATATTAATTGTAGAAAGGAGTATCATTACCGTGCTCCTTTTCTATTTTTGAGCCGTGGCATCTAACCCTATTATCATTACGCTCGATGGCTGGTCCAGTTGCGGAAAAAGTACCCTGGCCAAGGCGCTGGCCAAAGAGCTGGGGTATGTCTTTGTAGACAGCGGGGCCATGTACAGGGCCGTGACCCTTTATTTTTTACGGCACAGAGTTGATCTTTCCGATCTTGAACAAGTGCAGCAAGCGCTTGCCAACATCGAATTGACCTTTGTCTTTAACCCGTCTCGCGGCGCGAGCGATATGTACCTGAATGGCGAAAATGTAGAACCGCTTATTCGCGATATGCAGGTCGCCGAGAGGGTCAGCAGTGTGGCTGCTCTGGCACCCGTCCGAAAGTTTGCGGTACAGCAACAACAGCGTATGGGGGCGGCCAAAGGCATTGTTATGGACGGGCGCGATATTGGCACGGTCGTATTTCCTAATGCCGAGCTCAAAATATTTATGACGGCCGACCAGGAGACCCGCGTCAAGCGTCGGCACCTGGAGCTCTCGGCCAAAGATCCTGCTATTTCTATGGAGGCCGTAAGAGAGAACCTGGCACGCCGCGACCAGATGGATGCCAACAGAGAAGAAAGTCCGCTCAGACAAGCCTCCGATGCAAAAGTGCTGGACAATACGAATCTCTCTCCCGAGCAGCAATTCAACATGGCACTTAAATGGGCCCGCGACGCCATCGGATAATGGCAATGAAGGGCAAATGGCCCCGTCGGTCTTTACTTCTTGCGTTTGATGTCGATCAGCTCTACTTCGAAGATGAGGAGCGATCCACCGGGAATAGACATGTAGTCAAATTCTCCGTAACCCAGCGCGTAAGGAACATAGAAGCGGTATTTAGAACCGGTCTTCATAAGTTGTAATCCCTCTGTCCAGCCTCTGATAACACCGGTTAACGGAAAGCTGATGGGTTGGCCTCTGTCGTACGAATTGTCAAAGCCTTTGCCATCTAAAAAGGTGCCCCGGTAATGACAGGTTACGGTATCTATCGCAGTGGGCTGCTCGCCGGTACCTTGTACCAATACTTCGTACTGCAATCCGCTTTCGGTGGTCGTTACTTCGGGTCTTTTCTTGTTCTGGGCTAAAAATAATTCGCCCTCTTGTTTATTGAACTTTGATTTTTCGCTTTGCAAACGTGTCATATAGGTGTTTAAGAGGGTAGAGCTGGCCGTATTGTCCAGCAAAGTGGGTTTTCCTTGTAAATAATCGGTAACGGCACGAGACAGTAACGCCGTGTTGAGTTGCGAGACGCCTTGCGACTTGTAATATGCGGCGAGACTAACACCCAAGGCATAGCTGACCGAATCGATGTCACTTTTGAGCGTAACGGCAGACTGGGTGGCGGGGCGTGTGGCCGCAGCGGCAGTTCCTGCAGCGGCAGAAGAGGTCGCTTTAACAGCAACCGCGGGTTTTTTAACCGGCGCTGTCGCCTTGGGGGCAGCGCCCGTTTGAGCCTGCAGCGAAGTGACGGCAACAAAAGCGATACAGACAATAGAGAACTTTTTCATGTACTTGATTTAGGGTTGTAAAATTACGGGATAGAATGGTATAGACAACTGATTTGGGTTTCTGTTTTGTAGTTTTGAGTTATGGAAAAATTTTTACTTCCCATTCAGCTTCGCTGGGCCGATATCGATGCCAATTTTCATGTTCGTCATTCGGTCTACTATGACTGGGGGGCCATGTGCCGGATGGAATTCTTAAGGGCCAAGGGGTTGGGAGAATCGGTGTTTCATCAACTGCAGATCGGTCCAATTCTTTTTAGAGAAGAGAGCCGCTTTAGACGCGAACTTCAGATGGGCGATACCGTTGCCATTGACTTACAACTGGTGGCAGCACGCCGAGATTTTTCTCGTTGGACCATCCAGCACCAACTTTTTAAAAATAGCGATACGCTGGCCGCCGTGCTTACCGTAGATGGTGCTTTTTTGGATACCCGGTTGCGCAAGCTGGCCGTTCCGCCAGAGCTGGCAGCGGATACTTTCGGGTCTATGCCCCGCACTCCGCAATTTGCATGGCTCAATTAGGCGGCGAAGGATATCGCTAAAAGATTGGCAGCGATATTAACAATAGCTATGGCAGCGATCTTAGTACTGGTTATGGCAGCGGTCGTTTGGGCGGTCATAAAAGTTTGATCACTTTTTCTGGGTACATTTCGGCATGATCCTTAATAATGCGTTGGATATAGCTGTTATCGCGGTAGCGTGTTACATAATTTTTTAGTATCTCTAAATCGTCTGTTGCAACACTATTGGGAACATAGCCCATACCAAAGAAGATCCCTTTCTCTACCAAGATACACGAGTAGGTATTTTTTTGAAGCCCCCGGTCAACGATGGCAAAACT
>CAZZLP010000108.1:0-5167 GCA_964654705.1 uncultured Chitinophaga sp. | reverse complement strand
CGTAGACAGAAACAATGAGCAAAGCAGAAAAAAAAGCTACGAAGCAATGAAGAGGGTCCTGGCCAAGGGTTTACATATGTGTGTGTATCCCGAGGGCACCCGTAACAGAACCAGCCAACCCCTAAAGCCTTTTCATAATGGGGCCTTCCGATTGGCCATCGATACCCAGCACGAGATTATACCCGCCGTATTGCTACATACCAAGAAGGTAATGCCCCCTGAAAGGAAATTTTATTTTGCACCAGGCCCAGTGGCCATTCATTTTTTAGCTCCCGTATCGCCTAATGGTCACACGGTGCAAAGCCTCAAAGAAAAAGTGTTCAATATTATCGAAGCGTATTACGTAGCCAACAATACGCAATAGTTCCTTCTACAATTTATTTATTCAACAACTTTAATACCCCGTAAAGAACCGGGTCCGGTTAATCCGCAGGTCTTGCAGCAACGATGCCTTTGGAGATATGGTGAAATTAAAGGAGCGAGTAAACCCAACCGGTATCACATTAACGGAAAGTTGCCAGCAATGCAGGTCCCGATTGATAGACATGGTCAGGTACTGAATACCGCCCCTTTTCATGTCGATGCTTGCATTGCCCGATAATTTCCATTTGGGCGTCAAGTTAAAACTTCCGGACAAGTTGAGTCCGCTATTGAATTCCTTTTCATAGCCACTAAAATCGGGGCGAAGCCGGCTAAAGAAAGAAAGCGAATAGCTGAGGTTTAATTGCCACTGAATATTGAAATCAACGAATTCGCTGGGGTTTTGCTGCATGTATTCCAATAGCCGCTGCTGGTCTTGCTGTAAAAGCGGATCGTTGAGCCTTTCCTGGACTTGCTTTTTTCGAAGCTCCTCTTTTTTGTTATCTTTTGGCTTGCTCTGAAAATTGGTACCGATGGCTATGCTACCAGAGCTGATACGACCGAGTCTGAATCGGCCACCCTGCCACGCATAGCGGTTGATCTCAAACCCGTTCTTATCGGTCTGGTATGGATTTAAACTGGTAGAGGCATTAATGTTGATCTTATCGAAAAGCGTTGTTCGAAAGTAAAAAGGAATCTCGCGAGAAAGGTTCATCGAGTCTCGCAATAGGTCGTACGAGGCGCTAAAGCCAAATCCGTCGATCAACATCATTTTCTTGATACCGGCCTTACCCGTATCTTTTTTAGAGCGATATTTCATCTCCAAGTTGTTGTCCAGACCAAACTGAATCGAACCCGATCGGCGAGTTGACGTGTTATACAAAAATTGTCCACCCATGTCATTGTAATAAAGCACCCTTCCGGTGGTATCGACCTGCGTACTTAAAATTCTTTTCTTGTTAAAATCGGGCGTATAGCTGAGCGCCAGCTGTGGTCGCATAATATGACGAATGGCAATGACACGAGACCGCTTGAACTGATACATACCGTACAGCGCCGTGTTGAACCCCAATGAAACGCTGGCACGCTGATCGATGAACAAACCCTTTTGAGTGAGCGTATCAACCTTCTTTCTGTTAGCGTTCCACCGGTAACGGGTTACTCGCTGCAACCAGCTTTGGTTATAACTGATGCCCGGCGAAACAATGACCCTTCCTCCTAAGATGGGAGGTAATGCCAATGCAATGGGCAAGGAATGATTGGCCATCCACTGGGCGGTATCGATCAGGTACTTTAAAAATGGTTTAACACCATTTTTTCCATAAGGGAGCGTATCGTAAAAACTAACGGCGTTCGAGAAGGTGGTATTATATCCAATGGCCAGCTTTTCGTACCAGCGCGCTGCACCGGCCGCATTTTTTCGCTCGAAAGGATAGATATTGTTAAGTGTAAAAGCACCATTAGGGAGAGTAATGTTGATGAGACGGATATTATTGTTCTGATTATGGTTGGCACTAAGCGAAATATTGTAAGGCTTGTTCTTCCACGTTTTAGAAAAAGTGATCGATGAACCCATCATGTTTTGAAACGGAAGCACCGCATTGCCGGGTATGCTACGGTTGTACTTGGTAGAGCCGGCATTGACATTGGCACTAAAGCTGACCCCGGGACGCGCCCGCCCATCCACGGCATGTGTCCAAGAAATATTGAACACACGTGTTTTGTTGAAATCGGGATCTCCTTTAAAATTGATTTTCGACGAGCGAAAGTCCAACCCAAAACCGCCGTTATACCGATACCTGCGGCGATACGAGGTTCGCCCACTGGCTGCCCATTCGCCGTACGAAAAGATATCGGCCGTTAGTTGCCCGTCCCAAAAATCATTGATTACTTTGTAATACCCGATACCCTGCAACCCCAGCCCTCTGGTCTCGTCTGTCATAAAATTAGGGCGCATCAAACCCGAATGACGGCCCTGATTGAGCGGATAAAATCCAAACGGAAGATAAATCGGCACCGGCACCCCCTCGAACTCCGGATGCGCCGGACCCGATACGGCCAGTTGCTGGTTGATCATCTTCATTTTTCCAGATACAAAAGCAAAGTGCGGCTCATCGAGCATACAGGTCGTAAAACGTGCCTCTTTGATAAAGGTAGTAATGGGGCTTACTTTTTTTGCCTGCTCTCCAATGACCAGTATCTCACCTTGTTTGGTATAGGTTTTTTTGGTGACCCCTACCTGGGTACGAAAATTATAGAGGATCGTATCGTTGGTCATCTCGGTATCACCCGTCTTAAAGACCGCGGCATCGAGCGTGGCTCCGGTGCTGTCGAGCGAGCGAACGGCCGTGACCACTTGTGTTTGCTGATCGAGCTCTACCTTGGGTGCGGTAAGTGTCATGTCGCTATAGACAGTATTGGTCTTTCCGTAAAGGATAACTTTTTTTTGACTGACCAATACCACCGCCGAATCGGCAGCCTGGTATTTAACGGGAGCCTCCAATGTATCGCGCGATCGTTTAAAAGCGAAAGTGTCTGTTCGCGTACGCTGCAATGAATTGGATTCGGAAATAACGGCCCGATCGTCAGTGTTAAGCAACATGGTGTCTGATGGCCGAAGCGTTGCGGTTACAGGTTTGCCTGTGGGGATCGTATCCGATCTTGTTAACGAACTATTAAAACCATGCAAGGAGGCGGCCCGCAGAGTGGTTATACACGGCTGGGTATAAATTAAACCAACCAGCAGTACCCCCAATAAGCAGCAATTTGGCTTAAATTTGTGTGCTAGGTTCATGCAGCGGGGCAAATGTAAATCTTTATGCCCTCGCAAGCGACGGCAAGAACCCAACAATTTGTGAATATTGCCTTTTACTAACCCTATGGCCAACAGAATAATATTAGTTTTCATCTTGGTGGCAGGATGCATCAGCGTCTCTTCTTTTGTGCGAAACATGCCCTCTGCTAAGAATAAAAAAGTAATCAATACCGTGGTAATTGATCCCGGACATGGCGGAAGCGATGCAGGTGCCCGTGGGCAGTACTCCAGCGAAAAAGACATCTGTCTTGCTGTTTCGCTAAAGCTGGGGGCGCTGATCAAAAACGAATTCCCCGACCTGAACGTGCTTTACACCCGCGAAACCGACACCTACCCCGAGCTCCACGACCGCGCAAAATTTGCCAATGAAAGCAAAGGAGACCTTTACCTCTGCGTGCATGTCAATGCAGCCGGAGGTCGCCGAAAAGCCGAGCTGGTCGGCTACAAAACCGTCACATACTACACCGGCAAAGGGGCCAGCCGAAAAAGAAGAACCAAACGAGTGCCGCAATACCGATACACCAATCTTCCCAGCGAAGCCAAGGGCACCGAAACCTACATTTGGGGGGCACACAGAAGCGAAGACAAAGAACTGGCCATTATCGAAAATGCGCCCATGCTTCGCGAAGAGAACTTTGAAAGAAATTACGGCAATATCGATGTCAATTCTCCTGAATTCATTGCCATATCGCTGCTCAAGACCAAACAATACTTTAAAAGAAGCGCTACCCTCGCCGGATTTATTCAGGACGAATTCGTGAAAGTAGGCAGGGTCGATCGGGATGTCAGACAGCGTGGTATCGGCATCTGGGTGCTGCAGGCAACGGCCATGCCCAGCGTGTTGGTAGAGACCGGTTTTATCTCTAACCCCGACGAAGAAGAGTACCTTAACAGTACGGCGGGGCAAGAGGAGTTGTCGGCTTGCATCGTAAAAGCCTTAAAAAATTATGTAGCCTGGCTGGAGCAACGCCAAAACGGAACCGGACAAGAACCGCCTGCCCAGAGCTATGGCAGCAATCTTTCTTTTTTACGACAAGTAGAGGCCGCAGAAAAAAATCGCCGCTAATGAAGATCAGCAACGAAACTAAAGTAGGAGCACTGACCGTCTTGGCACTGGCCTTGCTTTTTATCGGGTTCAATTACCTGAAAGGAAGGGACGTATTTAGCCACTCCGCCAAGCTCTATGCGGTCTTTACCGATCTGGGGAGCCTCGAAAAATCGAACGAAGTAAAAATCAACGGGCTTCCGGTAGGAACGGTCTACGAAAAAAGAGAAAAGGACAAAGATGTCAGCGCCATTGTAGTCACGATACAACTGACACGCGATATCAATATCCCTAAAAACTCAGTAGCCTATATTTCTTCCAGTCTGGTGGGCTCTTCTTACATCGTGATCGAAAGAGGAAACAGCACCGAGATGCTACAAGACGAAGACACCATTGCCACACGCCTCGAGACCGGTATACTGGGAGATGTAAAAGCACAGCTGGATCCCACCATTGCCAGTGTCAGAAATATTTTGGATTCGCTCAAAAAAACACTGGGTGGCATCAATCAATTACTGGATAACGAAAATCGAAATAACCTCAAACAAACATTTGCCAATCTCAACTCGGCCAGTGCTTCGTTACAAACCCTCCTTAGCAGTGAAAGTGGAGCCCTGGCTCGCACCCTTAATAATGCTGAATCCTTTACGGCTTCGCTTAAGGAGAGTAACCAAGATATCAAAAGCACCCTTCAAAATACTAAAAAACTCAGTGAGCAATTGGCTGGATTGCCATTGAATGCGACCATCGACTCGCTGGGCCTTTTGATCGGCTCTTTAAAAAACACTTTACAAAATATCAATAATGGCGGGGGAACATTGGGAGCCTTGGTTCAAGACCGCAAACTTTACGATCAGTTACAACAAACGGTATTAAGTGCCGAAATACTAATGGACGATCTGCGAACCCACCCCAAGCGCTACGTACAAGTTTCCGTATTCGGAAAA
>CAZZLP010000107.1:0-5173 GCA_964654705.1 uncultured Chitinophaga sp. | reverse complement strand
TATGGCAAAAGCAGCAAAAACGGCGATCAAGAAAGATCCAAAGCAGGCCGCAGAGGCAAAGAATTATACCAAGGTGATCAAGGCGGTACGCAGCCCTAAGACTGGCGCCTACACGTTTAAGGAGCAAATGGTGCACAAAGACAAGGTAAAGGAGTTCTTGGCCCAAAAATAAAATCGATGCCCGTTGTCGGGGTCATCATATAAAATGCAGCCGTCATGCCTATTGTGTGACGGCTTTTTTATTTGCCGTAGTTTTAGGGTTCAATCATGCTATAAGATATTGTATGGGTTTTTTCGATAAGCTGTTTGGGAAAAAAGAAAAGGAGTCGCTCGATCAGGGATTGCAAAAGACCCGCCAGGGTTTGTTGTCTCGGTTGGCCCGGGTGGTGAGCGGAAGGTCTACGGTCGATGCCGAACTGCTGGCCGATCTCGAAGAAGCGCTGATCGGGGCAGATGTGGGCGTTCAGACCACGGCTAAGATCATTGACCGGATAGAAAAAAGGGTTGCCGCAGACAAATATATGGATGTAGCAGAGCTTCATTCCATACTTAAAAATGAAATCGAGGAAATTCTTGTAAACAACAAGCAGTCAAGTTTATATAGCTTTAATAATCCTCTTCCTTCTACTCCTTACGTGGTATTAGTAGTGGGGGTCAACGGGGTAGGAAAGACCACTACTATCGGTAAGTTGGCTCATCAGTTCAAGCAGGCCGGCAAGCAAGTTTTACTGGGAGCGGCCGATACTTTTCGGGCGGCGGCCGTAGAGCAACTGACCATTTGGAGCGAGCGCGTGGGTGTTCCCATCGTTAAGCAGTCTATGGGGAGCGATCCTGCTGCCGTGGCCTTCGATACGGTGCAAAGCGCCGTTGCCCGTGGGTCGGATCTGGTGCTGATCGACACGGCCGGGCGTCTGCACAACAAAGCCCATCTTATGGAGGAGCTCTCTAAGATCAGACGCGTTATTCAAAAGACCATCCCCGGAGCACCGCACGAGGTGTTGCTGGTGCTGGATGGCTCTACCGGACAAAATGCGGTAGAACAAGCAAGACAATTTACAGCGGCTACCGAGGTAACGGCCCTTGCGATCACCAAACTCGACGGCACCGCCAAGGGAGGCGTTGTGCTGGCCATTGCCGATCAATTCAATATCCCCGTTAAATTCATAGGAGTAGGAGAGCAAATGGACGATCTGCTGGTCTTTGACCGAAAGGCCTTTGTGGACAGTCTGTTTACCTGGCAAAATAACCAAGCATGAGAACCCGTAACAGGCAAGGCAACAAAATCAACATCATTACGCTGGGTTGCAGCAAGAATATGGTCGACAGCGAAGTGCTGAGTGGGCAACTCGCCGCCAATGATCGAGAGGTCGTGCACGAAAATAAAAAAGGTGATCACAATATTGTCGTGGTCAATACCTGCGGGTTTATCGACAAGGCCAAAGAAGAGAGCATCAATACCATTTTGCGGCAGGGCGAGCTCAAGAAAAAAGGAAAGCTCGACAAAGTGTATGTGACCGGCTGTCTGAGTGAGCGCTATAAAAATAACCTGGAGGCCGAGATCCCCGAGGTGGACGCTTATTTCGGCACCATGGAGTTGCCCTTGCTGCTCAAAGAACTCGAGGCCGATTACAAGGCCGATCTATTGGGCGAGAGAATGCTCTCCACTCCGCGTCACTATGCGTACATGAAGATCGCGGAGGGATGTAACCGTACCTGCTCTTTTTGTGCCATCCCCCTTATGCGCGGTCAGCACCGTAGCAAGCCCATCGAGGACTTGGTGCAAGAGGCCCGCGGTCTTGTAAAAAAAGGAGTACGCGAGATCATGCTCATTGCACAAGAGCTTACCTATTACGGGCTCGACCTGTACAAAAAGCGAATGCTGCCTGATCTGTTGCACCGACTGGCCGATATTGAGGGGTTGGAGTGGATCCGATTGCATTATGCCTATCCATCTAAGTTTCCGCTGGAGATCATCGACGTGATGCGGGAGCGGTCTAACATTTGTAATTACCTCGACATGCCTTTGCAACACGCTTCTGATGCTATGCTCAAGGCCATGAAAAGACAGATCACACGTGCCGAGATGGACGAGTTGGTCTACTCGATCCGGGAGCGTTTGCCCGGTATTTGCTTGCGTACGACACTGATCGCCGGTTTTCCTGGAGAGACCCTTGCTGATATTGAAGCGTTAAAAGAATTTCTGACCCTGCATCAATTCGACCGCGTGGGGGTCTTTACCTATTCGCACGAAGAGGACACCTCGGCGCATGCATTGATCGACAATGTGCCGGCCGAAGAAAAAGAAAGACGCGCTCGCGAGATTATGGAGCACCAGCAAGAGATCTCTTATGCCCTTAATCAGAAAAAAGTAGGTAAGGTATACAAGGTGCTGGTCGATAAAAAAGAGGCCGGACGTTATTTAGGGCGTACCGAGTTCGATTCGGTCGAGGTCGATAACGAGGTCATCCTCCAAACGACCCAAAAACTCGTGATCGGCGATTTTGTGAAGGTGCGGATTACTCAGGCCTTTGATTACGATCTGGAAGGCGAACTGATCTGATTATTTCTGCCGTATATTAGCAAAAATCACTTTCCATGCCTTGCAACTGGTCGGGTGTCTTTCCTGCATTGCTAACCCCTTTTACAAAAGAAGATCAACTCGATATTGCCCTGTTTGAAAAAAATTTGCGGGCGCAACTTCAGGCCGGGGTGCATGGAGTAATCATCGGCGGATCGTTGGGAGAGGCCAGCACCATTACAGAGAATGAAAAAGAGCTGATGGTACGCTGCGCACTCTCTGTTTGCGACAAAAGGGTACCGGTGGTACTCAACATTGCCGAGTCGGTAACGAAAGAGGCCATACGGCAGGCGCAACTGGCTCGCTCTTGGGGCGTGAATGGGTTAATGTTATTGCCGCCCATGCGCTACCGGTCTGATGACATCGAAACGATCCACTATTTCAGGGCTGTGGCACTGGCCACCGATCTGCCGGTCATGATCTATAATAATCCAATCGATTACAAGATCGACTTTCGTCCCGAGCTCTTCGATGCCTTGCTCGATTGCCCCACCGTAACGGCGCTCAAAGAAAGTTCCAGAGATGTGACCAATCTTACGCGTATGTTGAATCGTTTTGGTGACCGCTTCAAGATCTTGTGCGGTGTTGACACGCTGGCGCTCGAAGAGTTGATGCTGGGTGCGCATGGTTGGGTAGCCGGACTGGTCGATGCTTATCCTAACGAGACTGTCGCCATTTGGAAGTATGTGCAAGCTGCGCAATACGAGAGGGCCCGTGCATTGTATCGTTGGTTTATGCCTTTGCTGGAGCTGGACATTCACTCCAAATTGGTACAATACATAAAACTCGCGGCCCAAGAAGAAGGCATCGGTTCCGAATTCGTTCGGGCCCCGCGGCGTTGCCTCGAAGAAGAAGAACGAACCCGTATTTTATCGCTGATCAGAAACAGTGCGAAGACTCGACCTGCGATTTGATCTGCCACCGGTATCTAATTTGATCGCTTACTTTATTTTCGCTCCCTATGGCTTACCCTGATACTTCGTCCGCCACACTGGAACAGACCATCGAAGCTGCTTACCAGGCCTTTGGTCACTATAAGAGTTGTTCGTTGCAACAGCGTTATTTGTTGCTTCGATCGATCGCTCAGGAATTGTCTAAAGACAGCGATGCCCTTATTGCAGCCGCCATGCGCGAAACGCATCTATCTGAGGTGCGTCTGAAAAATGAATTGGGACGCACCCTTTTTCAACTCGAAAGTTATGGGGCTGCCGCTGCCGAAGGTCGCTGGCTCGATGTTTCGATAGAGACCCGCCCGAATGCGGCCGGTGCCGCGGTCAATCTCAGAAAAACAATGCTGCCGCTTGGTCCTGTCGTGGTTTTTGGAGCCAGCAATTTTCCCTTTGCCTACTCAACAGCCGGTGGCGATACAGCCAGCGCACTGGCTGCGGGTTGCACCGTGATCGTCAAAGCACATCCTGCTCATCCCGAGACCTCTTCGTTGGCCGCAGCAGCCATTTTTCGCGCTGTGAAGCAACAGCAGTTGCCGGCCGGAGTATTCGGTCATGTGTACGGAGCTTCTTTTTCGGTGGGAGAATTCTTGGTAAAGCATCCTAAGGTCAAGGCCGTTGGATTTACCGGATCGCTGCGGGGCGGTAAACAGCTTTTTGATTGGGCCCAGCAGCGAAGAGATCCCATTCCCGTATTTGCAGAAATGGGCAGTATTAACCCCGTGTTTCTATTGCCCGGTATACTCGGAGAACAAGCTGCGTTACTGGCCGATCAATTGGCCGCTTCGTTTACCCTCGGGGCCGGACAATTTTGTACCAAGCCGGGTCTTTTGATCGCCATCCGATCGGAAGCTTTATCGGTGTTTGAAAAACAATTGGCGGGCCAGGTAAAAAAGATGGTCCCTGTGCCATTGCTGCATAGCGGAATCGCCGGTGCTTATTCGGCCAATCGCCAGCAGGCGCTTCAAACTCCAGAGGTGTCAGTAATAGCGATCTCCGATCAGGAAGCCGCCTTGCAAGAGGGTAGACCCACGGTGGCTTGCATCTCGGCTGCCCAGTGGTTGCAACAAGAAAATCTTCACGAGGAGGTATTTGGTCCTTATACTTTACTGGTTACATGCAGCGATGCACATGAACTGAGCAGGGTAGCGGCTGCATTAGAAGGACAACTTACCACCACGATCATGGCCAATACGGCCGATCTGCAAGAACACCGATCGCTTATCGACCATGTAAAAGAAAAATGTGGTCGGTTGATCTTAAACGGGGTGCCCACCGGGGTAGAAGTGTGCAAGGCCATGCAACACGGAGGGCCTTTTCCGGCTACCACCGATGCTCGTTTCGGAGCGGTGGGCGAGGATGCGCTCAAGCGATTTGTCAGACCCATTTGTTATCAGAACTGGCCCGACGAGTGGCTTCCTGCGGAGTTGCAAGAAAAAAATCCTTTGGAAATTTTCAGAACGGTCAATGGAAAGCTGATCCGCTAAGTGCAAAACGATCTTTTTTCCAAAACCACGCGTTTACCAGTAGTGATCCTGAAAAATAGATAAGCGCTACTGTGGCGCTATACGAGAAAAAATGACCGGCACCGAACCAGTCCTGTTGCCAATAGAGGAGTCCGAGGGCTAGCAGGGTGCGAAGGGCATCC
>CAZZLP010000106.1:0-5183 GCA_964654705.1 uncultured Chitinophaga sp. | reverse complement strand
CTTGATCATGTAAATGCTACCCACGGTTGCCTTTTGGTGAAAACGCTCTCCGGTTTCTCCGTCGTACAGATAAGTGTGTCCGTACATAGGAATACCGGCCTGGTTACAGTAGCTGGCGATCTCATCGACTGAGGCGCCATCAAAGATGGGCGTTGAGAATTTTAATCCGAGCTTCTCTCCGGTCCAACCCAGGATGGTCTCATAGATCTGTCCAAGGTTCATACGGCTAGGTACCCCCAGCGGATTCAATACCACGTCTACGGGCGTACCATCCTCAAGGAATGGCATATCCTCTTGTCTGACGATCTTGGCCACGATCCCTTTGTTACCGTGACGACCGGCCATCTTGTCTCCCACTTTCAACTTACGCTTAACAGCGAGATAAACTTTGGCCAGCTTCAGTACACCGGCAGGCAGTTCGTCTCCGATGCTGATATTGAATTTCTCTCTCTTGTAGCGACCCAGCTCCTCGTTGAATTTGATACTGTAGTTATGCAAGAGCGTATTGATCTTGTCGTCGGTCTTCTTATCGCCTGTCCAACCCAGAGGGTTTACGTTGGCATAATCGAGGCCACGCAGACTCTTTTCGCTGAACTTGGCACCCTTGCCAATTTGTACTTCGCCAAAGTTGTTGCTGACACCGGCCGACACATGGTCTTTCAATAAAGTACTGAGCTTCTCGAGCAACACTTCTTTAAGGTCGATCTCGTTTTTCTCATGAAGCTTCTCGAGTTTTTCGAGTGAGGCCTTCTCACGCACTTTGGCGTTCTTATCTTTTTTGGCACGCTGAAACAGCTTTTTACCGATCACCACCCCTTCCACTCCGTTGGGAGCTTTGAGTGAGGCATCCTTGGCATCACCGGCCTTATCACCGAAGATGGCACGAAGCAGTTTCTCCTCGGGAGTAGGATCGCTTTCGCCTTTTGGCGTGATCTTACCAATGAGGATGTCGCCTTCTTTAACCTGAGCGCCCACGCGAATAATACCGTGCTCATCGAGGTCTTTGGTAGCCTCTTCTGATACATTGGGAATATCGGGGGTCAACTCTTCTTCGCCAAGCTTGGTGTCGCGCACTTCGAGTTCGTACTCCGAAATATGCACTGAAGTAAACAGATCTTCTTTTACCACGCGTTCGCTGATAACGATGGCATCCTCGAAGTTGTATCCCTTCCATGGCATAAAGGCCACTTTAAGGTTCTTTCCGAGAGCCAGCTCACCATTTTGCGTAGCGTAACCTTCGGTAAGAAAATCGCCATTCTTTACTTTTTGTCCTTTCTTAACGGCAGGACGAAGGTTAATGCAAGTCTCTTGGTTTGTCTTAATGAACTTGGTCAGTTTGTACACGCGAAGGTCATCTTCGAAGCTGACCAACTTTTCATTGGTATCACGATCGTAGCGAACGTGGATCTCATTGGCATCCACAAACTCTACGACTCCGTTTCCATCGGCGTGTATCTGAATGCGGGCATCACGGGCCGCCTTGGCCTCGAAGCCTGTACCCACAATGGGAACATCGGGGCGAAGCAGCGGCACAGCCTGACGTTGCATGTTCGATCCCATCAGGGCACGGTTGGCATCATCATGCTCTAAGAAAGGAATCAATGAAGCACTGAGTCCCACGATCTGGTTAGGTGCCACATCCATGAACTCTACGTCGGCCTTGTCCAAAATGGGGAAGTCGCCTGTTTCGCGGCTCACCACTTTCTCTTCTTTTACATTTCCTTTTTCGTCAAGTGGTGTGTTGGCCTGTGCGATCTTGGCATTATCTTCTTCTTCGGCACTCAAGAAGATGAGTTCCTTCATATTTACTTTTCCATCGGCTACGCGACGATACGGCGTTTCGATAAAGCCCATGTCGTTGATCTTGGCGTGTACGCAAAGCGTAGAGATAAGACCAATGTTGGGTCCTTCGGGTGTCTCGATGGTGCAAAGACGGCCATAGTGCGAATAGTGTACGTCACGTACCTCAAAGCCCGCGCGTTCGCGACTCAGACCACCAGGGCCCAGTGCCGAGATACGACGCTTGTGCGTGATCTCGGAGAGGGGATTGGTCTGATCGAGAAACTGAGAGAGCTGAGAGGTCCCGAAAAACGAGTTGATCACCGAAGAAAGGGTACGCGCATTGATCAGGTCAACAGGTGTAAAGACCTCATTATCGCGAACGTTCATGCGCTCTCTGATGGTGCGGGCCATACGAGCCAGTCCCACGCCGAATTGCGCATACAATTGCTCCCCTACCGTACGCACCCGGCGATTGCTCAGGTGATCGATATCATCGATCTCGGCCTTACCATTGGTCAGGCGTACCAGGTATTTGATGATGAGAATGATGTCGTCTTTGGTGAGCGTCTTTTTCTCGAGCGGCAGATTTACATTGAGTTTGCGGTTGATCTTGTAACGACCTACTTCGCCCAGATCGTAACGCTTGTCGCTAAAGAACAATTTGTCAATGATGCCACGGGCCGTTTCGTTATCGGGCGCATCGGCGCCGCGCAATTGGCGATAGATAAACTGTACGGCCTCCAGCTCACTGTTTGAAGTATCTTTGTTAAGGGTATTATAGATAATGGCATAATCACCGCCCACATCTTCGCGCTGAATAAACACACTGGCCACTTCGAGCGAGGAGATGGTATCGATGGCCTCTTCGTCGAGCACCGTATCGCGCTCCATAACGATCTCGTTACGCTCGATCGAAACCACTTCGCCGGTATCTTCATCCACAAAATCCTCTACCCAGGTACGCAGTACGCGGGCAGCCAGCCGCTTGCCAATGTGCTTTGAAAGTGTTTTCTTGTCGGTCTTGACTTCGTCGGCCATACCGAATAATTCCAAAATATCCTTGTCGGTCTCGTAACCGATAGAACGCAGCAAGGTGGTAACGGGGAATTTCTTTTTACGATCGATGTACGCATACATCACGTTGTTGATATCGGTGGCAAATTCCATCCAAGCTCCCTTGAAAGGAATAACGCGCGCCGAATAAATCTTAGTTCCGTTAGGATGCACAGACTGTCCGAAGAATACGCCGGGAGAGCGGTGCAGCTGTGAAACGACCACGCGCTCCGCCCCATTGATCACAAAGGTGCCGCGGGGGGTCATGTAAGGGATGTTACCCAAGAATACGTCTTGCACTATCGTCTGAAAATCGACGTGCTCTTCGTCGTTACAGCTAAGACGAAGTTTTGCCTTGAGCGGAACGGCATAGGTAAGACCGCGCTCCATACACTCTTCGATCGTGTAACGGGGTGGATCAATAAAGTAATCCAAAAACTCCAATACGAAAATGTTACGTGTATCGGTAATAGGAAAGTTATCCTTGAATACACGAAACAATCCTTCGATGTTGCGTTTGTCGGGAGTTGTTTCTAACTGAAAAAATTCTTTGAACGACTGAATCTGTACTTCTAGAAGGTCGGGTGTTTCTGCAAGGTGTTTGATCTTTCCAAAATCAATCCTTGCGTTCGTTTTTGCTGCAGACATAGCGTAAACCGGTTTTATCAACGTTCAGGACATACCTCTAGCGTGATGGCTTCCGAAGTAGAAAAGACGGAAGTCATTGTAAGATAACTACTTACACACGGTCAAGGATGTCGAAAATATGTTTGGCCAAAATAAAGGAGGGCAAAGGTAAACAATTCAGTATCACCGCCAAAATTTGTTACCACAAAAATCCGGCCAAATATGTTAAACCGGGGGTTGACAACCCCTCGCCCAACCGCTATACTTATCCAAAGACTTTTTACATGGGTCGCCCAGCTCCCGATCGCAAACAACGTACCGGCCCGATACTGGTTAGCCGAAAAGACCGTCTTGGAGCCCTGGCGCTGGCCCTGCTCGTTCTTGTTTATATGTCCATCAGCAGCCCCTGGGGCAAGACAGCAGTTTATATAGCCCGGGTCGACTCAATGGCCTTAAAACCTGTTAAAAACTATTATCTGTCAGATCATAAGGATGCAGACCCGGTCACCTATAAAAAGTGGTCAGCCAAAGAAAGATCCGGGTCATCGCTCAAAGAAAACACCCCCTTTTCGAGGCGCAATTACCTCGGCTATCCCCTGGCTCCAAACAGTACCCACGGCTCCACAGAGGCCGGGTCACGCAACGCCTTTTACAAAAAAAGAAACCCTGTAGCGCTATCGCTGAACGGAGCCGATTCGGCTGCCCTAGAACAATTGCCGGGTATCGGACCCGTACTGGCATCTCGGATCGTTCGCTACCGCGAAAAACTCGGGGGCTTTTACAACGTAGCACAACTTCGAGAGGTCTACGGCATCAGTGATTCACTGTATCTTTTTTTAGAACCTTATTGGGCGCCACTCTTTCAAGAAAACACGGGTAGTGCCGATAAGATTGACGCGGGCAGTGGTACGAAGGTGGCCGGTGTGGGTAGCGCCAACAACAATGATGCGGTAGCAAGTAAAGCGATCAGAAAGATCAACATCAATACTGAACCGCTCCATGTACTTAGTAAGCATCCATATTTGCTTTTTAAAAACGCACTTGCCATTGTTCGATACCGCGAAGCGAACGGACCCTTTAGCTCGCCGCGCGACCTGGAAAAGATCCGTGCACTCGACAGCACCACGCTGTCAAAACTGCTGCCGTATGTGCAAACAGATAAGTCGGTCGGGCAGTCCCCGTAGCAAAGAGTATCCATCAAAGGATGGCCAGCAAAGAACCTCCAACAAGAAATAGCTTGTCAATAAGATCAGGAACAAAAAAAAGGCCCTCCGTAGGGAAGGCCTTGTATAGGTTTGTACGCTTGGTAAGAGATGATCGTTCTTAAGCGATCTCTACGTCGGCACCGGCTTCTTTGAGCTTGGCAGCGATCTCTTCTGCTTCGGCTTTAGAAACGTTCTCTTTTACGGTCTTGGGAGCACCATCAACCATGTCTTTGGCTTCTTTCAGCCCCAGACCGGTCAGGTCTTTTACCACTTTAACCACGTTGAGCTTAGAAGCTCCACCGCTCTTCAAAATTACATTGAAGGCAGTCTTCTCTTCAGCGGCGGCAGCGCCACCACCGTCTCCGCCGGCTACTACTACGGCAGCAGCTGCGGGCTCAATTCCGTACTCGCTTTTCAGAACATCTGCGAGTTCTTGTACTTCTTTCACTGTCAAGCCAACCAGGCTTTCAGCGAGTGCTTTTACATCAGCCATTTGATTTAAATTTTTACCGTTTT
>CAZZLP010000105.1:0-5270 GCA_964654705.1 uncultured Chitinophaga sp. | reverse complement strand
CAAGGGTGGATAAAATAGCCTCAAAAAACCATGAAATTACAAGGAAATCAGCCCTTAAAAAACTAGATTTGCATACCCCGAAAAAGAGGGTTTTTTACCAAGATGGACGAACAGCTGAATCCCCAAGAAACAAGCGATTTTAACAGGATTACCCCTGTTCAGATCGAAGAGCAAATGAAGACCGCCTACATCGACTATTCCATGTCGGTAATCGTAGGCAGGGCCCTTCCGGATGTGCGCGACGGACTTAAGCCCGTACACCGCCGGGTGCTCTATGCCATGAACGAACTGGGGCTAAATCACAACAAAGCCTATAAGAAATCGGCACGTATCGTAGGAGAGGTGCTGGGTAAATATCATCCGCACGGAGATTCATCGGTATATGATGCCATGGTGCGAATGGCACAAGAATGGAGCATGCGCTACACCCTGGTCGACGGTCAGGGTAACTTCGGTAACCAGGATGGAGACGGACCTGCTGCCATGCGTTATACCGAGGCCCGCTTGCAAAAGCTCTCCGAGCATATGCTCGATGACATAGAGAAAGATACCGTCGATTTTCAACTCAATTTCGATGATTCAGAGACAGAACCCACTGTTCTGCCCACCCGTATACCACAACTGTTGATCAACGGATCGAGTGGTATCGCCGTTGGGATGGCCACTAACATGATGCCACACAATCTCAGCGAAGTCATTGACGGGTGTGTCGCTTATATCGACAATCGTGAGATCTCTATCGATGAGCTGATGCAGCACATCAAGGCGCCGGATTTTCCGACCGGTGGGGTTATCTATGGCATGGAGGGCGTTAAGGCCGCTATGCATTTTGGAAGAGGAAGGGTAGTGGTACGCGGTAAAGTAACCGTAGAGACCAAGGCTGGCGGAAAAGAACAACTCATCATTACCGAAGTTCCTTATCAGGTCAACCGCGATGCACTCACCAATCGCATTGGAGAGCTGGTCAATGAAAAAATCATTGAGGGAATAACCCACGTCAATAACGAGTCGAACCAAAAAGAGGGCACCCGCGTCGTAATCGACATCCGAAAAGATGCCATTGCCAATGTGATCATCAACCAGCTGTACAAACATACCGATCTGCAAACCTCGTACGGTATCAATAACGTGGCCATCGTAAAAGGTCGCCCGCGTACCCTTCACCTGAAACAATTGGTACAGGAGTTCGTGGAATTTCGTCACGACGTGGTAGTGCGCAGAACCCGCTACGAATTAAAAGAGGCTGAAAAAAGGGCCCATATTCTTAAAGGATATTTGATCGCCCTTGATCATCTCGACGAAGTGATCGCACTAATTCGTCAATCCGCTACCCCCGAAGTCGCCAAAGACAATTTGGTCGGTGCCGGTTGGGGACTCGATGAAATTCAGGCCAAGGCCATTTTGGAACTTCGCTTGCAGCGCCTTACCGGCATGGAGCGCGATAAAATCAAAGAGGAGTTCGACGAACTCATGAAGCTGATCGCCTGGTTACAAGAGTTGCTGAGCGATGAGGGAAAGCGTTTCGATATTATCAAAAAGGAGTTGCTCGAAATAAAGGAAAAATACGGGGATGCCCGCAAGACCGAGATCACTTACTTGGATGATGAGGTCAAGATCAAAGATCTGATCAAAGAAGAAGATGTGGTCATTACCATTTCTCATTTGGGTTATATAAAGAGAACACCCGCCGACGAATACCGTTCTCAACGCAGGGGTGGCCGAGGGGTCATCGGTGGCAAGACACGTGAAGAAGACTATATCGAACATTTATTTGTAGCCTCCACGCATCATACCATGTTATTCTTTACCGAAAAGGGGAGGGTATACTGGCTCAACGTTTACGAAATTCCCGAAGGAGAAAAAACATCGAAGGGCAGGGCCATACAAAATCTGATGCAACTGCCTCCGGACGATAAGGTCAGAGCCATTCTGGATGTCAAAGACCTCAAAGAAGAAGCCTTTGTCAACTCGCATAACATAGTGTTGTGCACCAAAAAAGGGATCATTAAAAAAACCGCGCTCGAAGACTTCAGCCGTCCGCGTCAGACCGGGGTCAATGCCATCACCATCGTAGAAGGAGACGAACTATTGCAAGCCCGTTTGACCGATGGCAACAGCGAGATCATGATGGCCGTAAAAAGTGGTCGCGCCATTCGCTTCTCCGAAGAAAAAGTGCGGGCAACCGGCAGGGGAGCGATCGGAGTAGCCGGCATAGAGGTCGATGAACAGGGAGACGAAGTCGTGGGAATGATCTGTGTAAACCCACAGGCACCAATACAGCGTACCGTACTGGTCGTAAGCGAAAAAGGATTTGGAAAACGCACTCCTGTCGACGAATATCGGTTTACCAACAGGGGAGGAAAGGGCGTAAAGACCATCAACGTAACCGACAAGACCGGTTCTTTGGTAGGCATGCTCGACGTTTCTCCCACCGAAGATATCATGATCACTTGCAAAAGCGGTGTGACCATTCGGATGCCCGTTAGCGGCATCAGCGAACAGGGACGTGCCACGCAGGGTGTTAAACTGATTCGCATCGATGAGGGCGATGATATCGCGGCCATTACCAATCTGGATGACCAGGCAGCTGAAGAAGGTGACACCGAAAGTATGCCGCCTGCTTCTTCCGATCAAGGCCGGGAAACTGCTTCCGAGCCGACCACCTGAAAAAATTAGTACTTTAGAAAACTCAACCCTATAACATGAAACCTTATTATTTTTTAGCTTTTGCCTTGCTACTAATGGCAACCACTCCTTTAGTAGCCCAGAACTACGATCCGGTAAAAAACCTTGTTATGATCAATCAATTCGAGAAGGCAAAGGTCGATATTGATAAAGCTTTCGGAAATGCAAAGTATACATCCAAGCCCGAAGCCTTTATTTTAAAATCGCTCATCTACTCAGGACTGGCCAATTCGAACACTAAAAAAGGGACACCCGAAGCGGATCAACTGATCGACGAAGCCGATGCGGCATTTGCCAAATTCAAAGAGATGGATCCTGCCATGGATCTATTGACGAATCCCATATACCAGAATGGAGCGGTCAACCTTTACTCGAGCTACTATACGGCCGGGTATAACGATTATTCCAAGAAGAATTGGAATGATGCCCATATCAAGTTAAAAAAAGCCATTGTTTACTCTGATATCCTGATCAAGTTAAAACTACTTTCCTCTACACTCGACACCAACGTCCTTATTTTGGCGGGTATTACGGCAGAGTCGGGCGGTTTTAAAGAAGATGCGCTGGAGTACTATAAGAAGCTGGCCAATGCCAAGGTGGGCGGAGATGGTTTTGAAGGTGTTTATCGGTACCTGATTACCGACGCGTTTGGAAAAAAAGATATGGAAGCCTTTGAGCGTTACAAAGCATTCGGCAAAGAAGTCTTTCCTAAAAGTGATTATTTCGATTACGATAAAGTAGATTTTGCCGTAGGGCTCGCCAACGGTTTCGAAGAGAAGATCAAAGCCATCGACGAATTGCTTGCAACGGACCCCGACAACTTCAAGGCGAATCAGGTGTTGGGAGAGATCCTCTACGACACCCTCGATCAACGCGAGGAAGGAGCAGTGTTGCCGTCTAATTTCGCAGAACTTGAAAAGAAAATGATAGCTGCTTTTTTCCGTGCCGCAAAAGCCAGACCCGGCTATGAAATTCCGTATCTGTATATCGGCGATCATTTCATTAATAAAGCCGCTGCGGTTAACGATAAAAGAGACCAACATGCCCGCGACATGAAGGCCCGCACCAAGCCCGGTACCATGGCCTCAAAAGAAGATATCGCCAAAAGGGACGCCTTAGACAAGGAATATGGTGAAACTCTCGAGGGTGCCAAAGAGCCCTACGAAGCCGCCGCAGCGATCTATGCAAGCAAAGGAGAGCTGGATACAAGAGATAAACAGCAATACAAGAAAGCGACCAGTTATCTGGCCGATATTTTTGCTTTTAAAAAGGCGATGGCAGGAAAGGCCAAAAATCCGACCGAGCAAGCCAAATGGGCAGCAGAGGAGAAGAAGTGGAACGATCGCTACGAATCCATCAAGAACTAGTTAATAGGGCAGCACAACGCTGTCATTGATTGTGGCATAAAAAGGTAAGGCCATCCATTACGGGTGGCTTTTCCTTTCCTTACATTACTTAACATAATATAAATTATAGGAAATAAAACAAGCTAGTAAAGCATCCTAACTCGTATGGCTCCGGGTACCTCCTTTAAAACTGATAGGGCCTTTTGAGATAACTTATGATCTACATCTAATATTACATAGCCTATCAACTCATTGGTTTTTAAGTATTGACCAAGGATATTTATATTATTACTTGAAAGGGCGGTATTGATAGCAGAAAGAACACCCGGAACATTTTTATGGATATGCAAAATGCGGTGGGCTCCGGTTTGCGGAGGCAGTGAAATGGAAGGAATGGTATGAGAACCGTCGCTAAAACCGGTTTCGAGGTATTGAAAGAGTTTGACACTTACGTCTTGGCCGATATTTTGCTGAGCCTCTTCGGTGCTGCCTCCGATATGCGGGGTCAAAATCACATTGGGCTGGTTTTGGAGCGGGCAGCTAAAGGGATCGCCGTTCTTTTCGGGTTCCCAGGGATACACATCTATGGCAGCACCGGCAATATGCCCGGTTTTGAGGGCTTGCTCGAGTGCTTTTAGATCGACCACATGCCCTCTGGCATAATTAATAAGGATAGCTCCTTTTTTACATAGCCGAAGGGTTTGTTTATTAATTAAGTGATTGGTGAGCACCGTCTCGGGTACATGTAACGTAACAATGTCCGAAAGCGATAGTAATTCTTTTAAGGAACGGCAAGACGAGGCATTACCCAGCGGCAACTTGGTCTCTATATCATAAAACAGAACACGCATGCCCAGCGCCTCTGCCATAACACTAACCTGGCTACCGATATTTCCATAACCCACGATACCCATAATCTTGCCACGCATCTCGCGACTCCCCTTTGCTTCTTTTTGCCAAACGCCCCTGTGGGCTGCCTTGTCTTTATCGGGAATACCCCGTAGCAACATCACCGTTGCTCCTATGACCAGTTCGGCCACCGAGCGTGTATTAGAATAAGGAGCATTAAAGACGGCAACACCTTTTTGGGTAGCTGCCTTCAGATCTACCTGGTTTACCCCAATACAAAAACAACCGATGGCTTGTAATTTTTTGGCAGCCGCCAGCACATTTTCGGTAATGGAGGTCTTAGAGCGGATACCCAGAATATGAACATCCTTAAGCGCTTCGATGAGTTGC
>CAZZLP010000104.1:0-5303 GCA_964654705.1 uncultured Chitinophaga sp. | reverse complement strand
GAAGTACCTCGTTCGGGCTACCTCGCGCTCTTTCGAGAGCGCGAGGTTTTTCAAAAAGGACGGTATCAAATTCTAAACACCCGGTTTCGCAAATAAAGCAAAGAACCCACCTGCTCGGGCGGGCCATGCGAATATGCAGCCACCGGATGCGGCCGTTGAACCAAAGCGACCGACGTTGCTACCTGTACCGGCAATGCAAAGGTGGCGGCCGGAGCAATGTTATAGTGAAGAAAATGTGGCGGACACTGGTCCTGCACCAACTTTACCAATTGTTTTTCTTGATGACAGCATCCGCTGCTTTCTTGTTGTAGCATGCCGCAAGAACGGCACTGGTGCTCGCGCGAGGCGAACAGACTGACCCCTTCGACCCGGTTCATACAAAAATGAACATGAAAGGTAAGACCACTGGAAAAGACCAGCAGACAGATCAATGTAGCAGATAAGACAACACGAGACATCGCTGCAAAATTAAGAACCTTTTGAATGCAAAAAAAGGTCGATCCGCCTTTCTCCTTTAATTAACGAATTGCCAGAAAATTCCGGCACGCAGATAAAGACCTTGCAACGGGTATCCTTCGGCGAGCAGATTGTTGCGGGTAAACCCAAAACCTCCTAGGTTACGTGCCGTATTTAGGTTCTCGGCCCTGATAAAGGCAGCAAACGGGCGTATACGAAAGTTAACATAGGCCGCTATATCGGGCAGCGGATTGCTGACGACCAGGTTGTCTTGAAAAAAGAACTGACCCAATAAAGGCGAATAGCGGTCGGCCTTGTACGAGGGGCGGTAGCGAATTTCGATACCCGAGGCCAGGTTCAGGTTCTTGAATCCGAGACTGCCCTCGTAGGCAAACCGATGACGAGTAAAGAAGGGCATTAGGTTAAGCGGGGCGGCTCCTATACGTTGTTGAAAATAGAACTCTGCATGCCATGCAAAGTGGCTGGTCAACCGAAAGGTTTTACGCGCCTGTAGCTGTAAGACGTTAAATAAATTACTTGTCTGAAAGGGTTTTTGAAAAAAGAGCAAATAGCTATAATTACTGACCAAAAAATAATCGCCCCGAAGCGAAAGACCCTTTGCGATCCAGTCGATCTGCGAAAAGAACTGCGTATAATTCTCTTTTTTAAAGGATACGGTTGCGTTGGTCAGAAAAAAACTGCTTCGCCGATCAAAAATAAAACCGGGGGTGCGATTCAATTGATGCGCCCCTACCAGCAGCGACCCTTTTTTATTGGCCAGCAACCGTTGCAGTTGTGCGTTGATCCGATAATCCCCCCCCTGCTCACCCGCCAAAAAGAGTTGTCCGCCCAACTCCATCTCCCATTTTTTATTACGGGTTAGATTTCGGTACATTACGGTACCGATCGAATTAAAAAAAGAGAGCTTACCCTTGTTTGTTTGCCCCTCGATCCATTGCAGGTCCAGCCCCAGTTTAATGTATTGCTGCAAATTTTTGGCATCCGGAAATTGATACAGCGAAAATCCATTGACCAGCGTTTTCCAACTATCTCGAAGCTCTACCGAATCAAAGCGTGCGGGCTGTCCGGGATAAAATCGTCGATAATAGTCAAGCGAAGGATTCTTATCGAAGAAATGATAGATAGCGTGATCGTAACGCACTTGGTGCTCTAGTCGCAGTCTCGGAAAAAACAAGGGTACCACACTAGAGTCGGTTACCAACGAATCTTTTCTGCCCAGATCGTACTGATGTCGCCACAACAACTGTGATTGACCATAGCGATTACCGGTACTGATCTTATTGCTGAAGAAGTTAGAAGAAAAAGAAGACGCGCCACCCAGCCAAACGGGTATATTGAAACGATCGCTGTAGATCGGGTCGTCCAGCAGCCGGGTCGAGTCTATAATACCACCGTTCTCTTCTGACTGCAGGCTGTTGCCAAGCACATACATCCATACATGATAACGCAGGTTCTTGGATTGGTAGTGGCTGCTGAATAAATAATTATTATGGTTGGAGCGTTGGTGCTGAAAAATACCGGGTGCATTGACCAGCCGATATTGGAACATGAAATTCCAGTTAGGCTTGATGTTTTGCGTGTGGAGTAAACTGATGAGCTGCTCTACCCTGCTTCCCAACTGGTAATTGATCTCTGAATATGGCCGAGTGGTCTGAAAAAAACGTACGTCGCCCTCTGTCCATTTGTAGAGATCATAGGCATGAAGTCCGGCATCAAAACCTATCGTGCCGGGGGCCGAAAAAAGCAGGGAGTGAGAAGCACTACCCAGATTTCCCAAATGAAGGGTCGTGGCCTTGATAGGAAAGCGCGTGGTAAAATCAGATACCGATGAATCCAGCAAAAAGGGTCCCCAGCGATCGAGCTTACGGTAAAAGATGGTAATGGAGTCCTCGTTCTTATCGCGACGCCTGAGACTATCGGTTTGCTCTCCGTTCATGACAACCCCCGCTCCCCGGCGGTTATTAGCGGGCATTCCCATGTTAACGGGCATACCGGTTCGGCCGGGCATAAGCTGTCTGCCATCTTGGGCAAAGGCCTGAACCACGACAAGACAAAAAAGAGCGGACAGGTATGTTTTTACAGGTAACAAATCGAAAGTGAATGTTTTGGCGGCGGCACAAATTTAACGGCTACAAACGAAAGGGAACGTTAAAACAACTGCTTGTACAAGAGACTGTCTTGCCGCAGTTCTTCGAGGGTGGTCCAGCGGCGACCCACTTTCAGGTAACGAGAGACCAACCGAAGTCCGTGACTATAGTCGGTGTACCACCACGCGTGCCCCTGGTAAAAGGGTTGAATGGGTTTTCCGTCTGGCTGGTGCCAACCATAAATTCCTACCCGGTCTTTGGCAACGGAATCCCCTCGGGGACCAATAAAAACAATGTCTTTTTTTATTCCGGCAATCAATCCTTTTTGTTGTTTTCGCTGGCCTTCGATGATCAGGTGGTGGTGCCACATGACCGGAGTGCTGTCGCGAAATGCATACAAAGGAACGGGAGGTAATTTTACACGCGCCTGTCGGTAGATCAGGTCTGCCAACAAGGGAGTGGGCGCAAAACAATCGAGCATCGATAAGACCATGGCCGCTCCCTTTGCCGTCAAACTGACCCGCGCCCAATCGTTGTTATTGCCCACACTTAAATAATCGGGCGCAACAAAAAAGGTAATCTGCACCTTCTTTTGCTCTTCTCTTACAAGACGTATGCGAACCGGAACAAGATGGGCGAGAAAGGCAGGAACGGCCCCCTGTCGCACGTAGCGCACAATCAACGAATCGCGTGCAGCCCAGCCCATGTCAGCGGCATCTTTATAAAAATCAGATCCGCCCAGGGTCGAATGATTACTTTTAAATGGCAGGGTGCGGTTGCTTTGGCAAGCTCCCAACAACACTATACAGCAAACCAGCAGCGATCTGATCATCACCGAAAATAGGGCCTTACTCCCAAATTTCATAAAAGGCGATTTGCCCTATCTTTGCGAAAATTTTCTGCAATGAATCTGCACGAATACCAAGCCAAGGAACTGCTAAAAAAATACCAGGTACCCGTACAAGAAGGTGTTGCCTGCGCTACCGTAGCCGAAGCCATTACCGCTTATGAAAATATCAAGGCCAGTTTCGGGAGTCCCTTTGCGGTGGTTAAGGCGCAGATCCACGCAGGAGGAAGAGGTAAGGGTACCATCAAAGAGACCGGTATCAATGGAGTAAAAGTGGGCAAGACCCAAGAGGATATTGCAGGATTTGCCGAAAAAATATTAGGCGGAACGCTCGTTACACTGCAAACCGGACCTGCCGGGAAAAAAGTGGGTAAGGTATTGGTAGCACAAGACATGTACTATGATGGCCCCTCTGACAGAAAAGAATTTTATCTCTCGATATTGCTCGACAGAAGCAAAGGTCAAAATGTAATCATGTACAGTACCGAAGGAGGCATGAACATCGAGGAGGTCGCCCACAACACTCCGGATAAAATTTTTAAGGAGTGGGTACATCCCGGTGGCGGATTGCAGGGCTTTCAGGCCAGAAAGATCGCCTTTAACCTGGGGCTAAGCGGTGAGGCTTTTAAAAACGCCGTAAAGTTCGTTACCCATCTTTACAATGCCTATGTGGGACTGGATTGTTCGATGCTCGAGATCAATCCGCTTTTTAAAGCATCCGACAACAAGATCGTGGCGGTGGATTGTAAGATGAATTTAGATGATAATGCGCTGAGCCGTCATCCCGATCTGGTAGCCCTTCGTGATGTTACCGAAGAGGATCCCACCGAAGTGGAGGCCGGAGAATATAACCTGAACTTTGTAAAGCTCGACGGTAACGTAGGCTGTATGGTCAACGGAGCTGGTTTGGCTATGGCCACCATGGATATGATCAAACTGAGTGGTGGGGAGCCTGCCAACTTTTTGGATGTGGGCGGAACAGCCAATGCACAAACCGTTGAGGCCGGATTTAAGATCATCTTAAAAGACCCTGCCGTAAAGGCCATCCTCATTAACATCTTTGGGGGAATCGTGCGTTGCGACCGAGTGGCACAAGGCGTGATCGATGCCTACAAGAACCTGGGCAACATCAACATCCCGATTATCGTGCGATTGCAAGGCACCAATGCCACCGAGGCCAAAAAACTGATCGATGAGAGCGGTCTCAAAGTGCAGTCGGCCATTTTACTAAGCGAAGCCGCCGACCTGGTCAAAAAAGCAGTGGCCTAAACGGATCGCTGCTTTGCCCATCGTTCTACCTCGTAGATCGGTGAAAAAAGATAAACCGCACCGGTATTCTCATCTTGGCATTTATATCTTTTGCGAAGCTTTTCTCCTTTAATAAAGATCCTGCCATCGGCGATGCGAAACGAATCGCCCGATGGCAATTGCTCTAATAAACAGCTGCCGGGAACAGGCGTATCATATTTTTTTAGGACCCGCATCAAGGACTCCTCTGCACAACTGCTGGCTGCGGGATTTTTGAGCGAACGACCCAGCTCTTCGGTCAGTTCGGCCGGCAGCGATACATGACCAAGCAACTCGGTCAATAACGCCCCATAGCACTGCTTCCATTGCTTGCCATGTGCCGCCACCCGAGCACCAAAGCGTTCGAACGTAACCAGGTGTGCCAGTTCGTGCAACAGCGTAATTAAAAAAGAATAAGGATTCAGATTGCCATTTACGCTAATGCGGTGCGATTGACCAGGTACCGGATGGCGATAATCGCCCAATAGGGTTTGCCTTTTTCGGGTAATGGTAAGATGCACCCGATACTGTTCGAGATAATGCAAGACCAGCGGCTCTGCACCAGCTGGCAAATAATGAGAGAGAAACCCTACCGGTACTTCTTT
>CAZZLP010000103.1:0-5427 GCA_964654705.1 uncultured Chitinophaga sp. | reverse complement strand
TCGTGAGCCCGGTCGCATTTGATGTACCCAAAGCCTTCGCACCGCTGGCGCGGTGGCTCAGTTTTGGGATTACTTCGTGAGCCCGGTCGCATTTGATGTACCCAAAGCCTTCGCACCGCTGGCGCGGTG
This sequence comes from uncultured Chitinophaga sp., assembly GCA_964654705.1. GTDB lineage: Bacteria > Bacteroidota > Bacteroidia > Chitinophagales > Chitinophagaceae > JJ008. Next base: position 5,298 of record CAZZLP010000103.1, on the reverse strand, counting down.
GCTCAGTTTTGGGATTACTTCGTGAGCCCGGTCGCATTTGATGTACCCAAAGCCTTCGCACCGCTGGCGCGGTGTCCGGCTTTTTTTTGGCTTGCTTACGCAAGTAAACTTGCGCCGCGCGCCATAAAAAAAGCCTCGCAGCTTCGCTGCAAGGCTTTGTAGCCCGTACGGGATTCGAACCCGTATCACCACCGTGAAAGGGTGGTGTCCTAGCCCTTAGACGAACGGGCCGTTTTAGGGACGGCAAAGATAGGGCGGATGCCTTGTTTAGCAAAATGTTTTTGAGGCGAATGGACCACGTAAATCCCCGCAATAATTAGAACGACCGTTAGCAATTTGATCTCATTGCAGTACTTTTGTGCCTCAAAATTATTTTACTATGAGCACCATTAAAGTTGCGATCAACGGATTTGGCCGTATTGGCCGGTTAGTGTTTCGTCAGATCTATAATTTGCAAGGTATAGATGTAGTGGCGATCAACGACCTGACCAGCCCGGCTGTATTAGCACATTTGCTTAAATACGATAGTGCTCAAGGTAGATTCAATGCCGATGTCAAAGCTACCGAAGATGCCATAGTGGTCAATGGCGATGTGCTTAAGATCTATGCACAGAAAGATCCTTCTCAAATTCCCTGGGGTCAGCACCAGGTCGATGTGGTGTTGGAGTGTACCGGCTTTTTTACGGACAAGCAAAAAGCAGAAGCACACTTAACGGCTGGTGCCAAGCGTGTGGTTATTTCTGCCCCTGCCACCGGAGACCTCAAGACAGTAGTCTTCAACGTTAATCATCATATTTTAGATGGTTCAGAAACGATCATTTCTTGCGCCTCTTGTACCACCAACTGCCTGGCCCCTATGGCTAAGGTGCTCGATGAGGAATATGGTATCGTGACCGGATTCATGACCACGATTCATGCTTATACGAACGATCAAAATACCCTTGATGCGCCGCATCCCAAAGGAGATCTGCGTCGCGCCAGGGCTGCGGCTGCTAATATTGTACCCAACAGTACCGGAGCTGCCAAGGCGATCGGTCTGGTATTGCCTCAATTAAAAGGAAAGTTGGATGGCGGCGCGCAGCGAGTGCCCACCATTACCGGCTCGTTGACCGAACTGGTATCGGTATTACAGAAAAAAACAAGTGTCGAGCAGGTCAATGCCGCTATGAAGGCTGCTTCGAACGAATCTTTTGGCTACACCGAAGACGAGCTGGTCAGCACCGACATTATAGGTATCAACTACGGTTCCCTCTTCGACGCTACTCAAACCAAAGTGATGACGGTCGGTGATCAGCAACTGGTAAAGACCGTCAGCTGGTACGATAACGAAATGAGCTATGTAACCCAACTGGTGCGTACGGTCAGTTACTTTGCAAAACTTATCAAGTAAGACCGCATGGGTTCTTTCGATTCTTTTTCTTTTCAGGGCCAAAAGGCACTCGTGCGGGTCGACTTTAATGTGCCGCTCAACAAAGAGCTGCACATTACAGACGATACCCGTATGCGCGCAGCGCTGCCAACGATCAACAGTATATTACAACAGGGAGGTGCCGTTATTTTGATGAGTCATTTGGGTCGACCCAAAGACGGACCCGTCGATAAATATTCTCTTCGTCACCTACTACCTCACCTCATTCACCTGCTTCCCGGGATTCCGATCTATTTTGCCGATGATTGCATTGGTGCACAGGCCGTCGATCTGGCCGCATCGCTTCAACCCGGCGAGGTGTTATTATTAGAGAATCTTAGATTCTATACAGAAGAGGAGAAGGGAGATGTTGCCTTTGCGTCCAAATTGGCTCGGCTGGGTACGGTTTGGGTCAATGATGCCTTTGGAACCGCTCATCGTGCCCACGCCTCTACGGCAGTCATGGCCACACAGTTTACTCCTGATAAAAGATTGTTTGGAAAATTGATGCAAGCCGAAGTGGCCAGCGCGGAAAAAGTGTTGCATCAGGCTGCCACTCCCTTTGTGGCCATCATAGGAGGGGCAAAGGTCAGCGATAAGATCTTGATTATAGAAAATTTAGTGGAGCGCGCCACTGATATCATCATCGGAGGCGGCATGGCCTATACCTTCTTTAGGGCACAAGGCAAAAATATCGGTAATTCCTTGTGCGAAGAGGATCGTCTCGAGCTGGCCCTAAGTTTATTGCAAAAAGCCGAGCAAAAAGGGGTACGCATCCACTTGCCCCAAGACAGCGTGATCGCCAATCGGTTTGCTCCCGATGCAGCAACAGCTATTGCCCCCAGCGGTGCGATCCCTGCAGGTTGGATGGGACTCGATATCGGGCCTGCTGCGCGCGAAGAGTTCGGACGCGTCATTGCCGCTTCCAAGACATTGCTGTGGAACGGCCCCATGGGTGTTTTTGAGATGCCTGCTTTTCAAGAAGGAACCAAATCGATCGCACTGGCTGTGGCCGGGGCCACCCGTGGGGGCGCATTTTCGCTGATCGGCGGGGGAGACTCGGTGGCTGCTATCAATCAGTTTCATTTGGCCGATCAGGTCAGCTATGTATCTACGGGCGGAGGCGCAATGCTGGAGTATTTCGAAGGAAAAGTACTACCTGGAATCGCCGCCGTAACCGGATAACGGTTGTTAAAATTCTGGCAGAGCGATACCGCTTTCTTGCGACTCTTTCTTTTTACTGTAATTTTGGGTCTCAAATTAAAAACCTATGAAAGGATCAACGATTACATTACTGGCCGTATTGGGTGTTTTTTTGTTGTTTGCATTCTGGGGATGTAATGCCTACAATGGATTTGTGACCGGAGAGCAAGGGGTAAAAAAATCATGGAGCAACGTTGAAACCAATTACCAGCGACGCACCGACTTGTACGGATCGGTGATCAAAACAGTGGAGGCTTCCGCCAATTTTGAAAAATCTACGCTCAGTGCCGTGGTACAGGCTCGCGCTGCTGCCACACAGATCAAGATCGATATTAATGACCCGGCCACCTTACAAGCGTATCAGCAGGCGCAGGCTAACTTGCAAGGATCGTTTAGCCGACTTATCGCTTCATTCGAGCAGTATCCTGATTTAAAGACCACCAAAGCATTTCAGGATTTTCAGGTACAGATCGAGGGAACAGAAAATCGGATCAACGTTGCTCGTCAAGATTATAATAAGGCCGTTGAAGGGTTTAACCTGAGTGTAAAGCGTTTTCCGGGCAACTTGCTGGCCAGACTCTTTGGCTTTAACGAAAAAGCCTACTACGAAGCAGACAAGGGATCTGAAAAAGCGCCCGATATCAAATTTAATATTCAGTAAGCGACTTTCTTGTTCTCTCTATTTACATCCTCCAAGCCACTTTTGAGCGAAGCGCAGCAAGCACAATTGTTGCAAGCTATCCGCATGGCCGAACAACGCACCAGCGGCGAAATAAGGGTATTGGTAGAACGTCGCTGTCGGTATGTGGACGCTGCTGACCGCGCGGCCGAAGTGTTTTTTTCTAATGGGATGCAACAAACGGCACAGCGTAATGCGGTGCTCATCTATTTGGCAACCCAAGACCAGCAAGTGGCACTTTGGGGAGATCAGGGTATACACGATAAATTGGGTACTGCATTTTGGAACGCTCGAGTACGAGAGATGCTGCAGCTTTTCAGTAAAGAGGATTACCTGGCCGGGCTGCTCCATTGTATCGCGGCTACCGGAGAGGCCTTACACCGGCATTTTCCCTACGATCGCACCACTGACAGCAACGAATTGTCCGATGAGATCTTATTTGGTAAGTCATGAGAAAACTCGTTCTGTTTTGTTGGGTCATCTTTGCTGCACCACTGCTTTTTGCGCAGGTCGAATCGGTATTGCCTGTTCGCCCGGTGCCGCCTGCGCTCTATAATGACCTTACTGCTGACAAATCTTTTCTTACAGCTGCGCAAGCCGATCAGTTAGAAAGAATGTTGGTAGCTTATGACGATAGCACCTCCACACAGATCTGCGTGGTGATCGTGGCGAGCTTGCAAGATTATACGGCCAACGAGTACGCAACTGCACTGGGCAGAAGCTGGGGGGTGGGCAGCAAACAGTTCAACAATGGAGTGGTGATCTTGATCTCTACCGGGGGCGAAACAGGCAATCGCGATGCCTATATCGCTACTGGCTACGGCGTGGAGGGGGCCATCCCCGACGTGGTGGCCAAATCAATTCTCGAGAACGACATCATTTTTAATTTCAAAGAAGGGCAACGTTACCGCGGTTTGGAGCAAGCAGTCTTATCCATTGCCAAAGCGATGGCCGGTGAATACAAGGCGCCTGCCCGCCGAAAACAAAGGGAGCGAGATGTTAACCCCGTGGTTATTTTCGTAGTGCTGATGCTGCTGTCTATTTTATTTGGTGGCGGAGGCGGAAGAGGTTTTGGAGGCAGAAGACGTGGTGGTTTTGGCGGATGGACCGGAGGCACCTGGCTTGGCGGTGGAGGATTTGGCGGAGGTGGTTTTGGTGGTGGAGGAGGTGGCTTCGGCGGTTTTGGCGGGGGCAGCTTTGGCGGAGGTGGTGCCGGCGGCAAATGGTAACACAATAATATGTATCGAATTTTTTTTATTCTTCTGCTCGTTTTTACAGCGCTGACCTTAACGGCTCAGTCGCCTTATTTTGTCTACTTGCAGGCAGAGCCTCCGCAACCTTTTACTGTAAAGTATAAGGAACAGACGCTTCGCTCTTCTCAGACAGGTTACATCATTGTCTCTAATCTTACGGACAGTCTATTGCAGCTCGTTATAGGATTTCCTGAGAAAAAATATTCCGAGTATTCTTTTACCCTTCAAACTCAACGCAGCGATCAGGGGTATCTCTTAAGAGATTACGGCGACAAAGGATGGGGATTGCTCGACTGGCGAAAGCTGGCGATCACCTATGCGAACAGACCTGCACCGCCAAAAGCGAATACTGCTGCAGCCTCAGGCACGAACGATTTTGCCAATTTACTGGCCAAGGCATCAGGAGACAGCACCTTGCTAAACGAAGCACCCGGATCGGCCAGCGTTGCTGCCCAAAAAAGTAAGACCACAGAACCCAAACCGGTCGTAGTAACAAAGCCTGTCGATCAAAATAAAGCTGTTGCAGAGGAAAAGCCGGTCGCAGAGGAAAAGCCGGTACAAGATGTAAAGCCCGCTCCAGCGACCACATCCATAACAGAAGTAGCATCTGCACCAGTGTCAAAACCCGCTCCGGAAGTAAAGACTGTTGTCGAGGTAAAACCGGCTCCTGAAGTAAAACCTGCAATGATTCCCGTGCCTGCCTATTGCAAATCGATTTTAACTGAGGCGGAATTCACCGATTGCCTCAGCAAAGT
>CAZZLP010000102.1:0-5546 GCA_964654705.1 uncultured Chitinophaga sp. | reverse complement strand
CAGCAATGTAACCGGGTCGATGATCATGCCGCTTTCGCTGCGTTTTACTTTTCTGACCTGATCGGCCTGCTTATCGATCGACATGTTCTTGTGCAAAATGCCAAGCCCTCCTTCGCGCGCCAGGGCGATGGCCAAAGAGGCTTCGGTCACTGTATCCATCGCTGCCGATAGCAAGGGGATATTGAGCGTAATGTTTTTGGTAAGTTTACTGCGTGTTTCAACATCGCGGGGCAGCACTTCGCTGTAGCCAGGCATCAGCAAAACATCGTCGAAGGTGAGTCCTTCGCCGAAAAAACGTTCCGTAAAAGCAGGGGAGAATTTTTTTGTCGCCATGTGCAAAGATAGTTCCTGCAGTGAAATTGGCAAAATTTGACTGCTGCGGTATTGACAATCAATGCACCAGCAGCAGTGGCCGGAAGCATTCGACAACCATTACCGGATAAGCATCACGGTTCCTTTTTTGTAAATGGCTTGCTTGGTATCGCGTTGCGTATAACTTAGTTGCCAGACGTAGATACCCGAGGCCTGCAACTGTCCGTTGACCTTTCCGTCCCAACGGTCTTTCCAGTTATTGGTCTGATAAACCAGTTGCCCCCAGCGATTAAAGATGCTGAAAATGTAGTTATCGGCCTTTAGGGCATTATGCGGACTAAAAAAGTCATTGAGTCCGTCGTTGTTCGGTGTAAAGGCATTGGGTACCTCTATTAAACAGTGGTTCAGTACCCGCACGATCTTGTCGGTGCTGTCACTGCAGGCCATTGGAAGGTTGGTGGCCGTAAGCCGGACCCGGTAATAACTTTCACGGCCGTTGAAAGGAAACTGAAAGGGGGGAGGATCTTTTAACGCAGTGGATGCCAACGCATCGAATTGCCAGCGCCATTGGTCTATTTGGCCTGTAGAGGTATTGACGACCGCTAACTTGTCTTCGGGGCAAAGAATAGAATCGGCAATGGTAAATGCAGCTTTGACCTGGTTATTTAATACCAGTTGTTGCGAAACCGAATCGGTGCACGTACCATTACTGACCCGAAGGGCGATGGTATTGGTACTGCTGGACAAGAAATTGATCCGGTAGGAAGGTGTGGTCGCCCGGATGGTATTATTGAAGGTCCAGTTATAGCTGTTGACCCCGCCCGCTCCATTATGAGAGAACAAGTAATTGTTTTGCTGACAACCCATCGTGGCGGTGTAGGTAAAGCGTGCCGATACCGTATCGGCCACGGCAAAGTTGACGTTTTGCGTAGGAAGAGGTTGGCCGCATTCATCTAGTATGATGATGGTGTCCGTGCCTGCCAACAACCGAAGCCGGTACGTGCCGCCGATCTTGATCGGGCCCGAAAATTTCACGGTCACGAAATCGGTCTTGCCGTTGATGCAATTCCCATTGGCAGCGGCTACCGTAACCGGACTGGGGCCCGTTACCGAGAAATCGATACCCCGCGGATCGATGGTAGAACAAAGGATACGTTTGGGAAAATAAAGTTTTACCGAGTCGGGTGCACAAGGCGTTCTGCCGATGCTGTCAGCAAAGATGGGCTGCGGAATAAAGTAAGTGAAAGGGACTTTATCTCCTTGCGGTATGGCACGCGCACAGTCGTCGAGCAGCGTGTTGTTATCGGTACCGTTGTTAATGACGAGCTCGTAATTTCCATTGGTCAGGGGTGCGGCCAATGTCAGCGTAATTTCGTCGATGTCAAATCCGAAACCGCACGAATCCGGTTGCGCTGCTATTACGGTCGTAACCGCAGGCAATAGCCTGAACTCGCTACCGCTAAGCGTAACACTGTTGCAGCGAATGTATTTATTGAGTTTGAGGGTAATCTTGCGACCGTCACAATCGGGTTTGGCCGTACCCATCTTGGGCAGCAGCGGATCGGTGATTACGGCAGTTCCACCCGCAAAAGACAATTGATAACCCACCTGGCTCGGAGAGTAATTACTCACCATTAATATGTATTCGTGGTCAACTTGCAGCAGCGGCATGGCAGCGAACCTGGGCTCCGTACCGGTTTGGTCCGAGCAGCACTGAATAAAGGTTGCGCCTGTGGCAGAAGCTCCCGTGGGTCCGGGGTTTCCTGCCCAGTTGCCGGTTACAATTATATTTCGGTTGGTGAATACTTCGTTGGGGTTAAGCCCGGTAATGTCATAGAGTTGCCAGTCGTAATCGTCGGTGGCAGAAAGGGGGGTAATGGTAAAACCGAGCGTACCGGACTGGTAGCATTTAAAACGGTAGTAAAATGGATTGATGTCGCTGTATTGACACTGGTTCAGATTGCAGCCCGGCACGAAAAGGTTGGGGGCATTGGTACAGCTGGGTACATTGCTTTGTGTAAATACCGTAGAGCCGCACACTGGAAAAGCCGTGGCGGGAGTTTGCCCCAGTGTGGTGCATTGTGACCAAAGCGCCAGCGGCGTAAACAACAGGAGTGTGGCCAGCAAGTAAAACTGCCTTCGATTCATGAGGACACCATTGAAATAATCCATCCGGTCAAACGGCCTGGTAACGGTTACCCGGTAAAGATACAATCAGCCCTGCTAATTCTAAGTTAATAAGGGCAGTAGCCATTGAAGGTGAACTTAAATCGGTCTTTTGCTGCAACTGGTCTGCGGTCAGGGTCTCCGTCTGGCGGATCACATCTAACAATAATACCTCGTTCGGGTCGAGGACCTGGTGCACTGCTTTGGTCTGTAACGGTTGTGTATGGGTGGCCGGCCCTGCCGAATGTTTTTTCCATCCCATCCAATCTGCAATATCATCTCCGGTCGCTGCTAACAGGGCTTTGTTTTGTTTGATCAATTGATGGCAACCGCTGCTTTTACTGTCGGAGGGTCTCCCAGGCATGGCAAAAACATCGCGTTCATAATCGCAGGCCAACCGAGCAGTAACCAGACTTCCTCCCTTGGTGCCGCTCTCTACGATCAGGGTAGCATCGCAAAGCCCCGCTACAATACGATTTCTTCTGGGAAAAAGATACGTGTCGCCGCAGTGTCTTGTCATCGATTCGGTCAGTAACCCCCCAGACGAGCGAAGTATCTCTTTGGCCAGCGAACGGTTGGTGCCCGGATAGACCGTATCGAGCCCCAGGGGTAACACAGCTACCGTGGGTAAGCCATTTTTTATGGCACTTTGGTGAGCGGCGGTGTCTATTCCCATTGCTAATCCGCTGATGATCGTGACCGAATAGGGGACCAGTTGCTCGATGAGCTCTTCGGTATGACGTACGCCGTGCCGGGTACAATCTCTTGTTCCTACCACGGCGATCGTTTTTGATGCGTTTAAATCGGCCTTGCCTTTGTAATAAAGTAAGGTCGGTGCATCGGGGCAAGAAAGAAGTCGCTTGGGGTAGGCCGCATCGGTTATGAATAATGGCAAGATCTGGTTGCGCTCAATAAAACGAACTTCTTCTTCTACTCGTTTCCAATCAGCGAATGCAAGCAAGGCCTTGAGGGTTTTCTCGGCAAGCAGTCCGCAATCGGTGAGTGCGGCTCTGTCGGCCAGAAAGATCTCTTCAATATCAAAATGGGTGAGCAGTGACTTGGCCATGACCGGTCCTACTCCTTGTACCATGGTCAGAGCGATCTGCCACCGAAGAGTTTTTGTCATGCAAAGGGTTTCGCAAAAAATAACATCGACCTCTTGCAAAAGCTATAGCCCGGTAATTTTCATTTCGGTGCGGCGGTTCAGGGCCCTTCCTTCGGGGGTGGTGTTGTCGGCCACGGGTTGTGACATGCCATAGCCCTTTGCGGCTAGCCTTGCGGGGTCGATCTTTTTGGCAAGCAGGTAATCCACTACTGCCTTGGCCCGATGATCGCTGAGGGTCAGGTTGTCAGCGGCCTTGCCAACATTATCGGTATGCCCTCCGATCTCTATCTTGATGGTGGGATTCTCTATCAGCAGCGTGACCAGCTTATCCAGCTCGGTAAGCGAGGCAGGTCCCAGCTCGAACTGGTTGGTCTCGAAAAAAATATTCTTGAGAACGATAGCCGCATTTTTTTCGATGGGCTTTAGTACGATATTTTTTTGCGCCGCCGAGTCGGAGATGCCATTCTTTAGAAAATACTGATCGGAGTTAAAGAGATATCCTTTTTGATTGACCGTAAAAGCATAGTCGCGTCCGGTCGGAAGGGTTAGCAAATAATTACCGCTGCTGTCGGTCTTGACCTTCGAGATAATTTGTCGGGTGGTCAGATCGGTCAGTTCCAAAGTGGCCGCAATGCCCTTTCCGGTTTTGCTGTCCGTTACTTTTCCTTGTACCCATCGGGTAGGGTAGGGGCGGTTTTTTTCTTTCAATTCAAAACTGTAAATATCAAGTAGCCCGTAGCTGTCTTTTCTCTCTGCGGCATAGAGTGCCGTCTTGCCATCGGCCATAATAAAAAGGGTGCCCTCACGGTCAATCGTATTGATTGGGTATCCCAAATTGATGGGCTGACTCCAACTGCCATCGTTCTGTTTGCGCACGAAAAAAATATCATCATCCCCATAACCGGGCCAGTACGATGAGGTAAAGTACAAGGTTTGATTATCGGCATGAATAAAAGGACATTGCTCATCGGCCGGTGTGTTGACCGATGGGCCCAGATTGACAGGAGATCCCCATTTGCCATTTTCTTGCATCTTACAAACATAGAGGTCGCTGCCTCCGTACCCGCCATTGCGGCGAGAGGCAAAGTACAATTCTTGTTTATCCGGAGAAAGGCAAGGTTGAGATTCCCATTGATCGGAATTGATATTGTTTCCAAGATTGACGGCAGCGGACCAACCCGTGGGCGTCTTGTACGAAATGTACAGATCGCATCCGCCGTAGCTATCAGCGCGATAACAACCGGTAAAGACCAGCCATTCTCCGTCTTGCGAGATCATCATGGCTCCTTCGCTTTGGGGCGTATTCAAAGAACCTTTTAAGGGCGAAGCGGTTTCCCAAGAACCGGGACGTGTGGGGCTGCTGGTAAAAAAATCTTCGTTGTACGTATCGACCCGTCTGGTAAAGAAAAGTTGTTTACCATCGATGGTCTGTGACGGAAGGTACTCCGCCATTTTTGAGTTGACCGAGGGCCCGAGGTTCTTGGGGGCAAAAGCAATCTTGTCTGAGGGCGCGGCTGCAGCTCTTTCTTGTTGTACAGCAAATTCAAAATTCTTTTTGCGTTGTTGGGCGGCATCGAGTGCTGCTCCGGTGGGTTTGTTTTGATCGATGTAGCGATTAGTGATTTCCAGGGCCTTGGCAAAATCACCGGTACCCGCACAAGCGACCGCATAGGATAGTAAGTAGGGCTTAAAATAGTCGGCATCTATCGACAAAGCCCTTTTGAAGCAAATAAGACCATACGCATAGTTCTTGTTCTCTGTTTGCAGTTTGGCCAGTGCTATCCAGGCATCCGCGTAATTCTCGTCGAGATCGGTGGCTTGTTGCAAAAGATCGATGGCCTCGCGGTTATTTCCGGCGGTAGCTTTCTCGTAGGCCATTTCGTAGAGCTGTGCCGCTTTCTTGCTCACTTTGTCGGGCCGGTATCCCTGCCCGCTTATAAAAAAAGGAGTCAGCAAAAAAAAT
>CAZZLP010000101.1:0-5567 GCA_964654705.1 uncultured Chitinophaga sp. | reverse complement strand
ATCTTGATTGCCAGCCTTCCTGACAGCTTCAGCCACGCGTATAGCAAGGGTCGATTTTTAGTGAAAATAGCAATAATAGGCTTATCTTTGCCACCCCGAAATAAAACCCTCGGAAACGTTATCATGTTTGAAAACAAAATTCCCAAACAACTAAACGCTGATGCACAGGAGCAGGCCGCCGAAAATTCGGATGCCGCTGCAGCGACAACAACACCACCTGTACCGAGCGTATCGACCGCTCATGATGATTTTGACTGGAGTGTAGACAAGCGCAACGTAACCTCTTACTCCGAAGCAGAAAAAGAAAAGTATCACAAAGTGTACGAAAATACGTTCGTGCAGCTGAGTGACGGAGAGCTCATCAAAGGAACCGTTGTGGGTCTGACCAAGACCGATGTGGTCCTGAACATCGGATTCAAAAGCGATGGTCTTATTTCGCTCAATGAATTTCGTGACCTGCCCGCATTGGCCATTGGCGATGAGGTAGAGGTGATGATCGTAGAGAAAGAAGATCGCGACGGACATTTGAATCTCAGCCGCCGTCAGGCACGTATCACGCGTGCGTGGGAGCGTATCGTTGAGGTGCATAAGACCGGCGAGGTAATTACCGGTACGGTTACTTCCAAGACCAAAGGAGGATTGATCGTGGATGTGTTCGGCATGGAGACTTTCTTGCCCGGATCACAGATCGATGTAAAACCCGTAACCGATTACGACCAGTTCGTGGGTAAGACCATGGAGTTCAAGGTCGTTAAGATCAATGAAGCCATCAAGAACGCCGTCGTATCGCACAAGGCGCTTATTGAAAGTGATATTGAGGCCCAGCGTGCACAGATCATGAGCAAACTCGAAAAAGGGCAGGTACTCGAAGGAACCGTCAAGAACATCACCGACTTTGGGGCCTTCATGGATCTGGGCGGACTCGACGGATTGCTCTACATTACCGATATTTCTTGGGGACGTATCGCGCATCCTTCTGAGGTGCTCAAGCTCGATCAGAAGATCAATGTGGTGGTCCTTGACTTCGATGATGAGAAGCGTCGTATCAGCCTTGGTCTGAAGCAGCTGACCCCGCACCCATGGGATGTATTGGGCGGTGCCATTGCCGAAGGCAATGTCGTGAAAGGTCGTGTGGTCAATATCGAAGACTATGGTGCCTTTTTAGAGATCCAGCCCGGTGTAGAGGGTTTGGTGCACGTATCAGAGATCACGTGGGCCAACACTCCTGTCAACGCCAAGGAATTCTTTAAGTTGGGCGATGAGCACGAAGCCAAGATCGTGACCCTCGATAAAGACAGTCGTAAGATGAGTCTTTCCATCAAGCAACTTTCTGCCGATCCCTGGAACGATATCGAAACAAAATTCCCTGAAGGCAGCCGTCACGACGGACTGGTCAAAAATATTACCAACTATGGTGTATTCGTAGAATTGGCCCCCGGCATTGGCGGTATGATCCATATCAGTGATCTGAGCTGGCTCAAGCGTTTCAATCATCCTACCGAGTATACCAAGGTGGGTCAGCACATCGATGTGATGATCTTGGGTATCGACAAGGAGAACCGCAAGCTTCAGCTTGGACATAAGCAACTCGAAGAAGATCCTTGGAACCAATTGCAAGAAACCTTTGCCATTGGTACACTCCATGAAGGATTGGTGACCCGCCGCGATGATAAAGGCGCCACCGTACAGTTGCCTTACGGTCTGGAAGGTTTTGCCCCTAACCGTCATCTGGCCAAGCAAGACGGCAAGAGCATCGCTGCCGATGAAACGGCCTCGTTCATGGTCATTGAATTCGATCGTAACGAGAAACGCATCGTGCTGTCTCATACCCGCATCTGGGAGCAAGGAAAAGAAGAAGAGGCAGAGCAAGCCAAGAAAGAGGCACGCGGAGAGGCCGAAAAGACCAAGAAAGCGGTTAAGAACATTCAGGGTAAGGTCGAGAAAGCCACCTTGGGCGATCTGGGTGTTTTAGCCGATCTCAAGAAAAAAATGCAAGAGGGCGGAGAAGAAAAAGCTCCTGAATAATCCTCTTGTTCGATACCATGAAAAGGCTGTCTCGCAAGGGGCAGCCTTTTCTTTTATCCGTTCGCGGCCACCTTGTTATATTTGTTGACCAGTAGTTGCGACATGAATGCTATCCTCAGCCGGACGGTGAAGTGTAACCCGATCCGTAAGTTGGTCTTTTTGGTGGTCGGATTGGCCAGTTTTCCGGGTATTGCCTGGATCAATAGGCTGTCTATTAGCGGTACGGAGCATCTAAAAAACTTGCCAAAGCAAAAGGTTCTCTTTGTCAGTAACCATCAAACCTATTTTGCGGACGTTATTACCTTCTTTCATATTTTTTGTGCCGTCAAATGGGGTAAGCGAGATCGGCTGGGGTTGCCTTATTACCTGCTCAATCCTTTTACACGCGTCAACTATGTGGCTGCGGTAGAGACGATGAAGAATAACCTGCTTTCCAGACTGTTCTTACTGGCCGGAGGTATTACCGTAAAGCGAACCTGGCGAGCCGAGGGCAGGGATGTTCGAAGAGGGCTTGATCTGTCTGATACCCGAAAAATTACAAGGGCGCTAGACAAGAATTGGGTGATTACTTTTCCGCAAGGTACCACCAAGCCTTTTGCGCCTGGCAGAAAAGGAACGGCCATGATTATCAAAGAAGTCAGACCGATCGTAATACCAGTAGTGATCAATGGTTTTTGGCGTGCTTTTAATAAGAAGGGATTGCGATTTAAAAAGAAGGGAACCTCGCTAAGCGTAGCATTCAAGGCTCCCCTGCAAATAGATTACGAAGCCTCGGCCGAACAGATCCTGGAACAGATCATGGACGCCATTGAACAGAGCAAGCGATTTATGTTGCAAGGCCGTCATCACCGAGTGGCCTTGTCGGGAAGCTGAGTACCATTAGTCTTTTAAGAAGAGCGCTTTCAGCTCTGCGGCATCATCGGGTTTCATTTTTCCACCCAGTATCAGTCGAAGCTGGCGGCGGCGAAGCGCCCCTTCAAAAAGTTTTTTCTCTTCGTCGGTCTCGGCGATAACCCCTGGCACGACACGTGGCTTTCGATTCGGATCTAGTGCCACGAACGTATAGTAAGCCTCGTTGCTCTTGTAGCGATACTGCTGAATCAGGTCCTCGCCCCAGACGCGTAAATGCACTTCCATAGAGGTGTTAAAGGCACGAGTGATCTTAGCCTCAATGTGCACGGTATTGCCCAGTTTGATGGGATTTTCGAACGATATATTATCGACCGAAGCGGTTACGCAGGGCACATTGCAATGTTTTTGGGCAGCGAGGGCTGCAGCAATATCCATCCAGTACATGAGCCTTCCGCCCATCAGGTTTCCAAAAAGATTAGTGTCGTTCGGAAGAACCAGTTCGGTCATGAGTGTTAAGCTATCCATCGCCCTTTTTGATTCCATGATTTTTTTTTTGCAAAGATAACAATAGCCCGGTGATCGTTTCTGATCGAATCCGAAAGGGTAATCAACAGGGCCAACGACTTAGTAAGCCGGGGCTGTTTGCAACGAGTCGACGGCTAATTTTTTCAGGTGGGGAGCGGCTTTTTTCCAAAATCCAAAAAAGGAAGGATAAAAACGCGTCACTTCCGGAAACATCCAATCACGGGCGTCTTTGACCCCGGGGATATGCTCATAGGCAGGATGCTCGCGCGTGTGTACGGAGTGCACTTGGTAGGCATATGGAATATCACTGAATTCGCCGCAAAAGACCTGAATGCCTTTAATGTTACCGGCAAGCGATACGATAAAATCGATCACTTTTTTACTGACGGGATATTCTTTGAAATGCGAGGGTTCCAATAGTAATATACGATTGGCGGGTTCATCGGCACGCCAAGCGGGATCAAGATGATAGTGGTGATAGATAAAAAGCGGAAGTGCAGGGTCGATAGCAGGCGGCGGCGTAAACGGTAGTTCTGTGGTCAGCAAGGGCTTTTCTGACGCTTGCAACACCGAGGGGCATTCCATACTGGGAAGGACACTGTAATCGTGATCGAGCAGCGTGTGTTGTTGACGGGTATGGCAGTATTTGTTGATGTTCTCTTGATTGCAATAATATTTTTTCGAAGAGAAACTGCCCGCTACCCATTGCCAGCTGCAGGTATTGCTGGCCAGATCGCCATCGAGCAAGTGGTAATACATCCACTGCGATGGTAATTTCCAGTAGGCTTTAGCCAAATTGCAGACAATGCTGGCCGTGTACATCCGCAGGTGATTGTGCATATAGCCGGTGCGATAGAGCGTTTCGATACCTTGGTCAATAGCTTCGATGCCGGTACGTGCCGACGTAATGGCGCTCGGCAGTGACGAAGACGATAATGCCGTTCTGTTGACACGGATGTCGTCGAATATATCATCACCAAGTTGTTGCCACACCCGCTGAAAATATTCTCGCCAGGCCAACTCTTGCAAGAATCGCTGGATGGTCTCAGGCGAATATCCTTTGGAGAGAACGGCGGTGGCCACTTGTCGGGTAGAGATGACTCCTCTGGAGATATAGGGCGACAAGTACGTGACATCGCCATCCACGTAGTTGCGCGTTTGGCCATAGGCCACAGGGTCAATGCGATCAATCCTGTCCAGTATGGAGGCGATGTCGGGAGGAAAACTCATAGTACGCTCTACTAACAAGCGTCTTGCTATTTGGTTGTGTCGAGCTGGTTTAAGAAACTGTTCGCCAATCGCAGATGGGTGGCTTTTTTGTCCGGATCCATTTTATCCCAGGTCTTTAGCAGCATGCCCAGTCTTGGATTTTTTGAAAAGAAGGCACGATGTGTGTGCATGAATCGCCAGAAAAGTCCATCCCAAACGGCCGTCCAGGTCACGGTCTCTTTGTTAGGAAGGGTAAGGGTCGACCTTTTATCCCAGTCACCCATTTTGAGCAGGTAGTTGCTGCCACTAATGTAGGGTTTGGTGGTCATGATACCACCGTCGGCAAACTGTGTCATTCCGTAGATGTTGGGCACCATGACCCAGTCATAGCTGTCAATAAAGAACACCATGAACCACTCGTATACCTGATCTGGATCGAATTCGCAAAGCAGCATAAAGTTACCCAGCACCATCAGCCTTTCAATGTGATGCGTGTAGGCATATTGCTGTAACCGTTCTATCAAAAGATCAACGGGTCTTATTCCCGTGGTCCCGTTCCAAAAAGAGGAGGGGATCTTTCTGGTAAACTTCCAGTAATTACGGGTGCGCTGTACCACGCCCTCGCGTTCGTATACAATGCGTATAAATTCTCTCCACCCCATGATCTGTCTTCCGAATCCTTCCAGCGAGGCCAGTGAGGTCTTATGCTCTTTAGCAAAGAGCGTGGCTTTATCCAGCACTTCTTGTGGAGTAATGAGCCCGATGTTGAGCGCAGAAGAAAGCACCGAGTGATGAAGCCAAACTTCATGCTCTTTCATGGCATCTTCGTAAGCGCCGAATTCGTCGAAGCGTTCCGCTAAGAAACGATCGAGCTGCGCCAGCGCTTCTTTTCTGGTGACGGGATAACAGAACCGGTCGGTTGATCCGGGGTGTGAAGCAAAATGCTGCTGGGCATA
>CAZZLP010000100.1:0-5608 GCA_964654705.1 uncultured Chitinophaga sp. | reverse complement strand
CAATAATCAGATTTTTGAAAAAAGCGGTGTGGTAGAGACCATTGAGGCCGATTTTAATAACGAGACAGGCAATATAGCATTTCGCGCCGGATTCGATAACCCCAACGGAATATTACGGCACGGCGAGACCGGCAATATCCTTATGCCGATACCGTTAAAAGACGCGATCATTATCCCGCAAAAGTCCACCTTCGACGTACTGGACAGAAAATACGTTTACATCGTTGATCAGAATAACACTTTGCAAACGAGAGAGATTACGATTGCCCAAGAATTGCCTCACATTTATGTGGTCGGCTCGGGTCTTTCCAAAGACGATAAAATTCTTGCTGAAGGGCTGGGTAAGGTCAAGAATAACGAGAAGATCAGGTATAAGTTTATCCCCATCCAGACCCAATTGGCCGAAACAAAAAAATTACATGCGGAGTAATCTGCTATCGAAAATTATTCACCATGTTTGAAAAATTCATCAAGCGACCGGTTCTGGCCATCGCCTTATCGTTGGCGTTGGTCTTTGCGGGAATTTTGGCGATCGTTAAGTCGCCGGTAGCGCAATTTCCGGAAATTGCCCCTCCTCGTGTTAGTATTTTTATTGAGTTTCCCGGTTCTAATGCCGATGTGCTGGTTAAATCTACCCTTACTATTTTGGAGCGTGCCATCAATGGGGTACAGGGTATGCAATATATGCTTTCAGATGCTACCAGTGCCAGTGAGGCCTCCATTGATGTGGTATTTGAACCCGGAACCGATCCCACCCTTGCTGCCGTACGTGTCAAGTCGAGGGTCGATCAGGTTATGACGAACCTTCCTCCACTGGTGCAGCGAGAGGGAGTCATTATTTCTCCCTTGCAACCCAACATGCTCATGTATGTCAATCTTTTTAGCAAGGACCGGAAGATCGATGAGAAGTTCTTATTTA
Source organism: uncultured Chitinophaga sp. (assembly GCA_964654705.1). Lineage (GTDB taxonomy): Bacteria > Bacteroidota > Bacteroidia > Chitinophagales > Chitinophagaceae > JJ008. The sequence continues at coordinate 4,689 of CAZZLP010000100.1, read as the reverse complement.
ATTATGCCAATACTTATATCATTCCTGAGGTACAACGTATAAAGGGAATGGGCTTTGCACAAGTAGTGGGTAGTCGTGCCTTTGCCATACGGGTGTGGTTAGATCCCAACCGGATGAGGGCTTATAAGATCTCTCCTACTGATGTGTTGAATGCTATCGATGAGCAAAGCGTGCTGGCTCGTCCTGGTCGAGTAGGGTTGAGTTCGGGAAAAACGGCACAGTCGCAAGAGTATGTCTTTACCTACAAGGGTTGGTATAATACACCCGAACAGTACGAGGGCATTATTATACGTGCCAATGCCGATGGTGAGATACTTCGTTTAAAGGATATTGCCAAAGTAGAGGTAGGAAGCGAATTTGTGGATATTTATTCGAATAAAGACGGCTACCCGGCCGCCTCTATGGTCTTAAAACAAAATCCGGGTAGCAATGCGCAGACGGTGATCGAACAGGTAAAGGCAAAGCTACAGGAGCTTAAAAAAGTGTTTCCCCCCGGAGTAGACTACGAGATCAACTATGACGTCTCTAAGTTTGTCGATGCCTCTATCGAAAAAGTATTGCATACGCTGCTAGAGGCATTTTTACTGGTTGCTATTGTAGTGTTTGTTTTCTTAGGAGACTGGCGATCGACACTGATCCCGATCTTGGCGGTACCGGTATCGTTGGTGGGCGCCTTTATTGCCATGCAATTTTTTGGGATCGGTATTAACCTGATCACCTTATTTGCCTTGGTCCTGGCCATTGGGATCGTGGTCGATAATGCCATTGTAGTGGTAGAGGCCGTACACGTTAAGATGCAAGAGGACCACCTCTCGGCTTATGGTGCGGTCAAAAAAGTGGTGGGCGAGATCAGCGGTGCTATCATAGCAATAACACTGGTGATGGCCTCGGTATTTATTCCCGTGTCGTTCATGACCGGACCGGTAGGGGTACTATATCGTCAATTTTCCATAACCATGGCGAGCTCCATTATTATCTCGGGTTTTGTGGCACTTACGCTAACACCGGTGCTCTGTGCCATGTTATTAAAGAACACCCATGGTACTACTAAGCGAAAGAGTCCTGTTACGCTATTTATTGACGCGTTCAATCGTTGGTTCAATGGTATAACGGGACGATACGAGCGGTTTTTAAATTTGATTGTTAACAGACGGATGGTTACTTGGACCATCTTATTGTTGTTTGCCTTTGGGGTGGTTGCTGTTAACAAGATCCTTCCTTCCGGGTTTATACCTAGCGAGGACCAAGGGCAGATCTATGCTATTATACAAACCCCGCCGGGTACCACGCTCGAGCGAACCAATGAGATCTCCCTACAGTTACAGGCCTTGGCCAAAGAGGTTCCGGGTGTTTCTTCTGTCACCGCTATGGCAGGTTACGAGATCTTAACCGAGGGCAGGGGCTCCAATGCCGGCACATGTCTTATTAATCTTAAGGATTGGTCAGCACGTTCAGCCTCGGCTAAGGACATCGTAAAGGAGCTCGAAGAAAAATCAAAAAATCTGCCTGCAACGGTCGAGTATTTTGAACCGCCGGCCGTACCGGGTTATGGAACATCCGATGGATTCTCACTTCGGCTAAATGACAAAAATGCCACGGTAGATTACCAGGAATTCGATAAGGTCAATGCCGAATTCATAGCCGCCCTGAAAAAGCGGAAAGAGCTATCGGGTCTTTTTGCATTCTATTCAGCCAAATATCCTCAATACGAGTTACTGATCGATAATGAGCTGGCCATGCAAAAGGGTGTGTCTATCGGAGAGGCGATGGAGAATCTTAATATCATGATCGGCAGCACGTACGAACAGGGCTTTATCCGATTTAATAATTACTACAAGGTGTATACGCAGGCGGGTCCCGAGTTCAGGAGACAGCCTACTGATATCTTGAACATGTTTATCAAAAACGAATCGGGCGAGATGGTTCCTTATGCTGCTTTTATGAAGATTAAAAAAACACAGGGGCCCAATGAGATCTCTCGCTACAATCTGTATATCTCCTCGCTCATCAATGGAACTCCCTCTAAGGGCTACTCCTCGGGCGATGCAATACAAGCCATTAAGGAGGTAGCGGCTGCGACGTTGCCAAACGGCTATGATATTGCATGGGAAGGTATTTCGTATGATGAGTCCTTACGAGGCAATGAAGCGCTTTATATTTTTCTTGTCGTTATTTTCTTTGTTTACCTGATCTTGTCAGCACAATACGAAAGTTTCTTTTTACCTATAGCCGTTATCTTATCGATCGTTCCCGGCATTTTTGGATCTTTCTTGTGGTTAAAGATGATGAATCTTTCTAACGACGTTTATGCACAGGTAGGTTTGATTATGTTAGTGGGACTTCTGGGTAAGAATGCCGTGCTGATCGTAGAGTTTGCCGTACAGCGTCATAACCAAGGTGCCAGCGTATTGCAAGCTGCGGTGGCAGGCGCAAAGGCACGTTTTCGTCCTATCTTGATGACATCGTTTGCTTTTGTGGCAGGTCTTATTCCGCTGGTGTTAGCCACTGGGCCCGGTGCGGTAGGTAACCATACGATCGGAGCCTCTGCGCTGGGCGGTATGCTGTTCGGTACCATTTTCGGTGTGGTCATTGTACCGGGACTATATTACATATTTGCCAAGATACAAGAAGGTAAGAAGCTCATCAGAGACGAAGATGAAAATCCTTTGACAGAAGATTTTGTCGAAGCCCAACAGGATAATAGTCTTTTGCGTCAACTAAAAAATATTCTTAAACGAATCAGATCAACAAAAAAATGAGAATCCCCTTTGTTTTACCGACCGTTTTTTTAGTGGCTACGCTTCTTTCGTGCAAAATTCCTGGCGCTTTAACGGTTCAGGAGCCGGCGCAGTTGCCCGCTTCTTATGCGGCAACTGCCGATACGAACAATATGGCCGCTATTACCTGGTCTGCTTATTTTAAGGATCCGTATTTGACTGCTCTCATCGATACGGCACTTAGCAATAACCAGGAGCTCAACATCCTTGCCCGCGAAGTTGCGATCGATAAAAATGAGATCCAGGCAAGAAAAGGGGAGTACCTCCCATTTGCCAGCCTAGTGGGAGCTGCAGGCGTTGACAAGTCCGGAAAATACACCTGGAACGGGTTGTCAGAAGAAGATCTCAAGACGACACCTGATAAGGCTCCCAGGTACATTGGCGAAAGTCGATTGGCGGCGATGGCTTCGTGGGAGCTCGATATTTGGAAAAAGTTGCACAATGCCCGAAAAGCTGCGGCCATTCGTTATCTGGCTACCATAGAAGGCAGAAATTTTGCCAAAACAGCTATCGTGGCAGAGATCGCCAGTTCTTATTACGAGTTACTGGGACTGGATAATCAATTGACCGTGATCAATCAAAATATAGAGATACAGAAAAGTGCGCTCCAGTTGGTCAAGTACGAAAAAGAGGCGGCCAAAGTTACCCAACTGGCCGTTAACCGGTTTGAGGCCCAATTGTTGAACACCGAAAATTTGCAGTACGAGATCAAACAACAGATCACAGAGGCTGAGAACCGTATTAATTTTTTAGTGGGCCGTTTTCCACAGGCCGTTCGTAGAACCACCACTTCTTTTGATGAATTGCCCATAGCTGTCATACAGCCAGGAGTTCCCGCTCAGTTGTTGGCCAACCGAACGGATATTCGGCAAGCCGAGTATGCTATGGCTGCTACAAAATTGGATGTGCAGGTGGCCAGGGCTAATTTTTATCCTGCAGTCAGCCTAAAGGCAGGTTTAGGTTTTGAATCTTTTAATCCTTCGTTTTTGATTCGACCGGTTTCTGCTCTATACAATCTGGCGGGCGATCTGGTAGCTCCCTTGGTCAATAGAAATGCCATTAAGGCCTTTTATAGCAATGCCTCTCTTCGGCAGATAGCGGCTGCCTACAATTACGAACGAACTGTCTTGAATGCTTATGTAGAGGTGGTCAACGACCTGGCAAAAGTCGAAAACTACAACCGCAGCGTGGCTGTAAAGAAAAAAGAGGTCGATATGTTGACACAGTCGGTAGAGATCTCGGGTAGCTTATTCTCATCGGCCAGGGCAGATTATATAGAGGTTTTACTGACACAACGAGAGGCGCTCAACTCCAAGCTCGAACTGATCGAACTAAGGGCAAAACAGCTACAAGCTAACGTGAGTATATACAGGTCACTCGGGGGAGGATGGAATTGATAGAGACCGGTTTAATATGCAACAATAGCTCTTGCTTTAGTTGGGCAAATTCTTGCTGAAGTCTTCTGATAATTGCATGAGCTTACCTGATACGCTCGGCTTTTACCACCGTACTCTCTATTTTTCCATTACGTTTATAAATAATGGAGACCTTCTTTGCGGTATGGGCCAGTTCGGCTTTATAGGTGTCGAGCTTACCGGAAATAATTTTATTGACAGCAACTATCTCGTCTCCTACCTGCAACCCGGCTAGTTGAGCCGGTGACCCCGAGGCGACAAAACCGATCGTGATCAAGCCGTTAATCAGGTATAGCTCCATGCCGATATAAGCGTAATCAAATTCATCGTAAAAAAAGCGGTTAGGCCGAAGATGAATTTCGCCAGCCGGATAGTTGAGTATCAAATTAAACCTTCGTAGCAGGTCATTACCGATCAGCCCGGCCCAATGCGGGTAATTGGTAACGTTGTTACTGTCGTCAAAAATGGTGATGGGAATTTTCTTAAAGCGATAAGGC
>CAZZLP010000099.1:0-5625 GCA_964654705.1 uncultured Chitinophaga sp. | reverse complement strand
AAAATTTGTGGCAGGCCGGAGTTTTCTTTATATTTGACTTATAAACTTCTTTTTTATGAAAAAAATACTTGTTGCCTCACTGCTGTCGTTTTTTTCGCTCTGCACCTTTGCCCAATCCAAAGTGGATGCGGTCGTAAAGATGAACACCGAAAGATATGATTTTGGCAAGATCAAGCAGGGAGAGCCCGTCACCTACGCCTTCGAGATCAAGAACATCGGCGACAAGCCCCTGGTCGTTGAAAATAGTTGGGCCAGTTGCGGATGCACTACCCCCGAAAAAATTACCGAACCCATTCAGCCCGGCACCACTGCCAAGTTGAAAGTACAGTACAACGCCGCCGCGGTGGCTCCCTTTACCAAAGACGTGAACATCAAGTTCGCCGGTGTCGATGAGGTGAAGGTCGTTAAGATCGTTGGAGAAGTGTTGAGCGCCGAAGCTTATGCAGAATTGCAAAAGCAAGCTCCCAAGGCTGCTGGAAATAAATCGTAAGGTCTGCCGGGCAGCGCTCCCTAAAGACATAAACCCTCCCCTTGCGGAGGGTTTTTTTTATCGCATTAGCAGCACCGTTCCTTTTAGCGGCGCCGTATTGGGTATGATGATCTGGTATACGTACATGCCACTGGCAAGCGGGATACCCTTTTGCGTGCCATCCCAAGAGACAACCGCGCCATGGGAGCGATATACCAGCTGCCCTGCCCTGTCGTAAACATTTACCAAGGCCCCCATTTCGGGGATCAAAAAAGGAACTGCCCATCGATCATTTTTTCCATCGCCGTTCGGCGTAAAGGCATTGGGCACATAAAGCGTAGCTATGACCTCTACCTTAACACGATCGTTGGCCATACAACCATGTCGGGAGGTAACGGTGAGGGTATACTCAGTGGTCTGCACGGGATCGGCCACCGGATTTAACAGGGTCGGATTTGATAAGCCAGATACAGGCGACCAGGCATAGCGAGTTCCCGATTCTTGCGTGGCAAAGGCCAGCAGTTGAACAGGTCTGCCGCCAAACTTGACCCTGTCAGGACCCGCTTGCACTATTGGGAGTTCAATGATGTCGACCCATTGTATGTTACTGTATATCCTACAAGAAGTGGAGGAGATCGCCGAGGGAGCCGCTGCACCCATCCTGTATAAAAACAACCCGGGGCTGGTGTTCGTACGGTTGTATAGAAGTGTTGTAGCCCCGGCAATATCGGCCCAAGTTCGTCCGGTGTCTCGACTCAGTTGCCACTGGTATGCCAAAGCCGCTGCAGAAGATACCTGCGCCTGAAAAGTGTAGACCCGCTGGTCGGGGTGGCAGACCCGCACCGTATCACCCACGCCCGACACCGTGGCTGAGACCCTGTTGCCACAGGGACGAAAACTGATATCATCTATGGCTAGATCATTACCAGCTCCGCCGGGTGCATTGTTGGTAATTCGCAGTACTACGGGCGTATTTGAATTGCCATTGGTAAAAGAAAATCCGACTTGTGTCCAGGTGGGCTGCGCAAAAACCTCTATATCGCCCGTAGCATGTTGGGCCAAGATCGTGCCATCGGCAGCCTCGATGCTGAACATCAGATTGGGCTTTATAAGAGCAGGGTTGTTGACCACATTCAGCACCCAGGCAGAAAAAACATACGTAGTGTTGGGGCAAAGGTTGCTCAGACTCTGTACAAAAAAATCGCCGGGAGTTTGCGAAGCATTCACCATCATAAAAGCCCCTCCACCGGTATGGTCGGAGCTGACCGTATGCCATTGTCTTCCGCAGCTCGATTGCGAGGTGGTGATACTGTAAAATCCGTCGTTGGGACAAGCCGCTGTCGTGAGCTGATAACCCGGGGCAGTAAAAGTAGCAGGGGCCACCCCTGTTCCAAAGTCGATATTGACCACAAAATCGCCTAAACCACCGGTGCAAACCTGCGCCTGCGAGCACAACATGCTAAAGAATCCAAGTATGGAGAGCAATGTAATTTTCATGCAAACAGCGGCATCGCAAAGGTATTCGTTTGCATACTATGGCTCTTGCTTAACTTTGCGATATGCCAACTATCGCACAACGGGGCCTTGACATGCCTGCCTCTCCCATTCGCAAACTGGTTCCTTATGCAGAAGCAGCCAAAAAAAGGGGCATCAACGTCTATCACCTCAACATTGGCCAGCCCGATATTGAAACGCCTCCTACCGTTTTAGAGGCCGTTCGCAATGCCTCTATTCCCGTACTGGAGTACAGCCATAGTGCCGGCAATGAGTCGTATCGTAAAAAGCTGGTGCAGTACTATGATCGAAATGGCATTACAGTTACCAGCGACCAGATTATCGTGACCGCGGGGGGCAGTGAAGCCATTCAATTCGGATTCTTTGCCTGTCTGAACCCCGGCGATGAAGTGATCGTTCCGGAACCTTTTTACGCCAACTACAATGGATTTGCCTGCGCCGCCGGTGTGACCGTTGTTCCCGTTACATCTTCGATCGAGACCGGATTTGCATTGCCTCCCATAGCGGAATTTGAAAAAAAGATCGGCCCCCGCACCAAGGCTGTTCTGATCTGCAACCCGAATAATCCTACCGGCTACCTATACAGCGCTCAAGAAATGGAAGCGCTTCGCAGTATCTGTCTTGCCCATGACCTTTATTTATTCAGTGACGAAGCCTACCGTGAGTTTGCATACGAAGGCGAATGCAAGAGTGCCCTGCAACTGGAGGGAATGGAGCAACAAGTAGTCGTAATGGATACCATCTCTAAACGCTACAGCGCATGCGGGGCTCGTATCGGAGCTTTTGTAACCAGAAACAAAGAACTGTACGAAACGGTCATGAAATTTGCACAGGCCAGGTTAAGCCCGCCCGGACTGGCACAGATCTTAGGCGAGGCCGCAGTAGATCTGCCTGCTGATTATTTTGATATACCCAAAGCCGAATATAAAGCCCGCAGAGACCTGCTTGTAAAAAGACTCAATGAGATACCCGGCGTGTATTGCCCCAATCCCGGTGGCGCCTTTTATGCCATCGCCAAACTTCCCATCGATGACAGCGATCGCTTTTGCCAGTGGTTGCTGGAGTCTTTCTCGCATAACCGGCAAACCCTGATGCTGGCCCCCGCTACCGGTTTTTACGGTACCCCGGGTCTGGGTAAACAAGAAGTTCGTCTGGCCTATGTGCTCAATAAAGTTGCCATTAACGCCGCCATGGACTGTTTGGAAAAAGCGTTGAAGGAGTACCCCGGAATTGTTTGAATGCTACTGAATAAAAAGTAGATTCGTAAGGTCTTCAAATTAAAGCCCATGAAAAACACCCGCCTTCTGGCCCTCTTTCTGCTGTGTTGCCAGCAGTTGCTTGCTCAATGGAACCCAAATACCATGGTCAATCTCGAAGTGGCGAATCTTCCGGTGGCCGACCTGCAAACGGCCATTACCAGAAACGGCAGAACCTGGGTGGCCTTTTATCATGCCAATGGTGGCAACTACGATATGCGTGCTCAACTACTGGATGTGGATGGCACCAAATTACTAGGCCCCGATGGGGTGCTGATCGATAATCAACCCTCCGGCTCTGCTACATTCGTCTATAGCATTTGTCTTGACGCCAATGATAATCTGGTCGTAGCCTATCAAGACCAACGGAGCGGAACGCTGCAATCTGTCGCTTACAAGATCGCTCAAAACGGCACTCCCCTTTGGAATGCCACCGGGGTAGTCTTGGGAGCGGGACTGGCCCCCTTTCCGGCCGTGCTTTCTACAGGAGAAACGGTCATAGCCTGGAACGAGTCTTCCAGTAACACCTTACGAATGCAGAAACTGAGCACGACGGGCGCAACGGTTTGGAGCACCCCGGTTTCTGTGTTAGTGGGAACGACCACTACCACGCGGGGTCAAATTATTCCCACTTCCAATGGCAGTTTTACCCTGGTCTTTCAAAGAAGAAGTGTGGGCATCTCTACTACGCTCTTCGCACAGCGATACGACAATAATGGTGCCGCTCTTTGGGCTGCTCCCGTGCAACTCTGTAACCAGACCACGGCATCGGTACGATATTACTCGGCCTTTAGTGAGGGGGATGTTACCTACTACGGCTACTATAGTGCGCAAGGAAGCCGCTTTAATTCTTGGTTGCAACGCATTAACGCAGATGGCAGCCTTCCGTATGGCATCAATGGAGCCGCCTTTAGTACCGCAACGGGAGGCTCCGACCCGTATCAGCAAATGACCAATATTGCCGCCCATCCACAATCATCGGTGGTGTGGTCGGTATGTTCATTTAGCAGTACCAATCAAAACCAGTATGGCATATTTGTTCAAAAATTCGATAAACTAACCGGTGCTCGTCTGCTGACCGACAACGCGCAACAAGTATATCCTATCAGCAGTTCTTTTGATACACAAGCGGGCAACCTGTCGCTGATCAACGATGCCCCGTTTTTTATGAGCTATGATGCTAATTACAAGATTTATGCTACCCGGCTAGACGGCAATGGCAATTTCGTTTGGAATGGTAATCGCATAGAATTAAGCTCTACTACGGCAGGCCCCGGTACACCTAAGGGCCGTTATGCATTTAAAGCATTGAGTAACGCGCAAGCCATTGGCGTTTGGACAGAGAACAGAAATGGTGTAGAAAAAGCTTATGCACAAAACATCACTCCGGGCGGTCTGTTTGGGTTAGATGTAACCACGCAAGGAAATATTCCTGCTACCATAACCACCAATGCGGGGACCTTGCAGATGGTTGCAACGATCTTTCCTGCCACAGCCAGTCAAGCCGTAACTTGGAGCATTGCCAATGGAACGGGAGGCGCATCTATTTCGGCAGCAGGGCTTGTTACGGCGAGCTCGAACGGAACGGTGTGGGCAAAAGCCATATCGGTAGTCGATAATACGGTCATGGATTCGCTGCTGGTAACGATATCGGGTCAAGGATCGGTAACACCGCCCGGATTTACTTTTGGCACGGCGCTGCCGGCTACAGCTGCCTGTGGGGCCGCCTCTTCTTTGTCTACCACCCTCAGCACTACCGGAAGCGGAGGATTCAGCGGTGCTATTGCACTATCCGCGAGCGGACAGCCAGTCGGCACTACCGTCGGCTACTCGGCCAATCCCGTTACTGCAGGCAATAATATAACGGTAACACTTGCGGGAACCAATTCACTGGCCGCCGGAACCTACACGTTCACCATTACCGGAACGGCAACGGGCCTTACCGCTCAAACAGCCACCCTGCAGTTTATCATTACGCCGGGAGCCGCCCCTATCATAAACACGCAGCCGCAAGATGTAACGATCTGTACCGGTGATAATGCCAGCTTTACCGCAATGGCCAATACCGGATCTTACCAATGGCAACAGCGCAGTGGTGCATTGGCTAGTTGGGTCAATATTGCCGGTGCCACTAGTTCTAGCTATACCGTAACGGCTGCTCCTCTCTCTTTATCGGGTACGCAATACCGCTGTGTGGTGACCGGCATTTGTGGAACCAGCACGTCGAACGCAGCCACCATAACTATCAATCCGGCAACGGCCCTTACGCTTCAGCCCATTTCGCAGACCATCTGCTCCGGCACGGGTACAACGCTAAGTGTAACAGCTTCGGGCAACACGCTTCGCTACCAATGGCAACTCAATACTGGAGCCGGATTTGTCGAT